>JAJDAM010000765.1 GCA_029261905.1 Deltaproteobacteria bacterium | reverse complement strand
GGCTTCGGTGGGCGGGGGGCTCTGCGCCGCGTGCGGGGGGGCGCGGCGGGGGGGTGCGGGCGCGTCGTACTCTGTTGGCCCATCCCGTGCGCCGCGCCCTCACCCCCCAGCCTCTCGCGCCACCGAAACATCGGAAGCGATACGAGAGTCTCCCGGCTCTGCCGAGGGATCGTCGACCTCAATTCCCGGTCAGTCCTCGTTTGCGTCGAGCCAGGAGCGTGAGCACGGTGGCTGACACCAGGTAGGCGGCCGCGCCCCTGGGCTCCGGCAGCAGGCTGATTGCCACATCTTGATTCATCGTCGACACCGTGAACGTGTGTGTGTCGGTGGCGGTCGCCTGGTAGGAGCCCTCGTCGGCAGCCGCACCTTGGGTCCGGATGTCTACGATCGCGGCGATCATCGCGGTCGATTCCGGACTGACGACGATCGAGCCGCCGAGCTGCGAGTCCGCGTCGATCGTGCACGTGCCCAGCGCACAGCTGACGTTGCCACCGCCGAACAGACCGAATGCCGAACTGCTGCTCGACGAGTGAATCAGGGCTCCGGACTGGGTGGTGATCTGGCTGGCCGATCCCGACGTCGTATCGAACAGGCGTGCGTTGAACGATACGGTCACGCTACCTCCACCGCTCACTGTCGTGCTCGCGAGCCCCCGGTAGTCGACAGTCACGATGGCCTCGGTGGTGCCCGTGTTCTGGATGACGAAGTTTCCGCCGAACGAAGCTCTTCCTTCGTAGCTGGACGTCGTGCCCGCGAATTCCGGTCCCTGCGTGATCGAACTCTGACTTCGCAGTTCCACGGATGCGGAGGTGGCAACGATGCCCGAAGTCTGTGATTCGATGAAAGCCGACCCGAATTGGCCGGGTGCCGACGCGGTGACCAGAGGAATCGTAATGACGTTGAGTACCGGAGCGGTGCCGTCGTACTCTTCGTAGCAGTGCCCCGCAGCATTGAACGGAGGGGCATCGGGCGGTACAGCGTCGATGACCGCGTGAGCGCAAAGCACCGACGAGCCGATGAAACTCGGATCATTTGGAGTGAACGACGCCACGTCCCGTGCCGCGGCCGGACAGATATCAGGGGCGACCTGAGTGGCACAGAATTCGCTCGCGTTGCCGACTAGCGGAATGCCGAAGGTGAGAGCGGAGATGATGCCGATCGAGAAGGACGGATGAGCCATCGAAACTCCCGAATGGTGTAGCGCACAGTAACACTTCGAATACCTGCGGCAGAAGTAGGAAATACACCTGGCTCCCTATATGTCCGCCCTTTCGAAAGCTGGGTCGAGATGAAGGGCGATACGCCCTTTGGGGCGCTTCCGTCGTATCGAGACGGCGACATGGAGATATTCCAAAGCCACGCAATCATTCGGCACCTGGCCCGGACCCACGATCTCTACGGCTCAACGGAGGCCGAGAGGGTACGCTGCGATGTGATCGAGGAAGCCACCTCCGATCTGAGCGAGTTGGTCGGCAAGGCGCCTTGGAGGCCCGACTTTGCAAACGGGCGGGCAGACTACGTGGCCAACGAGTTGGGCCCAACGCTGAATCGGCTCGAGCGGTTCCTGGAATCCAACCAGGATCCGAGTGGATTCTGGGTCGGGTCCTCGCTTACGTTCGTCGACCTCATCGCATTCGCACTTCTGGACAGCACGGGCGCGATGTTTCCAGAAGCATTGGAGCCCTACGCCACTCTTCGCGCGTTTCGCGAACGCATCGCCAACCGCCCGCGAATTGCCGCGTATCTCAGATCTGGACGTCGCCCGGCGGTCATACAAGTCGGTCCCGGGGGCCCCATCTACGACAGCGACTTCTAGCAGGTTGCGGAAATACACGGACGGGAGGAGTTTTTCCGCAGCCTGCAAGTGTTCCGGGATGCGCCGGCGGTTCAGTACGGCACGTCGCCTTTGATCGTGATTCGATTCATTTCGCGGCGCTGTCCGGGGTAGTCGTTGAGTGCGTAGTGCTGCACGCAGCGGTTGTCCCAGACAGCCAGTGAGCCCGGCTGCCAGCGGAAGCGCGTGGTGAACTGCGGTGAGGTCGCGTGGTTCGAAATGAAATCCATCAACGGTTGGCTCTCGTGGAGTCGCATGTTTTCGAGGCGCTCGACGTGCGGCGCATCCATGTAGAGCGCCTTGCGGCCGGTCTCGGGGTGGGTGCGGACGACCGGGTGGATGAAGCGAGCCTGTTCCTTCGCTTCGTCCTTTTTCTTTCCCATCGGGTGATCGACCTTGCTGTACAAGCCCTCGGAACTGTGCACTTTGGCTGCGGTGAATACCGCGTTCAGGTTTCCGAGCATCGTTTGCATGCCGGGCGACAGCGCGTCGTATGCGGCCGTCATGCTGGCGAATAGCGTGTCTCCACCGTGTGGCGGCACTTCCAGCGCGTAGAGAATCGTCGCCATCGACGGTTTCTCCTGGTAGGACATGTCCGAATGCCAGCCGCCTCCGAAGTTCAGTTTCGTGTCGCGTTCTTTGACGATCGGAATCACGTGGGGGTGATCGGGCAGCGACGGGATGAAAGGGTAGGTGTCGAGTTCACCGAAGTGTCTTGCGAAACCCTCTTGCTCGCTCGGCGTGATCTTCTGGTCGCGAAAGAACAGGACCTGGTGCTCGAGCCAGGCGCGGTGAATCTCTTCGAACGTCTCGTCGTCGATTTTCGCGAGGTCGACACCGCTAACCTCGGCTCCGATACATCCACTCGTCGGTTCGACCCGGATCTTCGTGTACTTCACTGACGAGTCCATGGTGGGGGAGTCAGAGGTCGTTTCGAATGATGAGACTGATTGGCTCATACCGGCTCCGAGTTTGCGGCGATCGGGGGTGATGGCCGACCCTCGGATTCTACCGCAGGCCGGTGGGACGTTTCGATGTCGTGAAGCAGCCGAATGCGTCAGTAAGGAGTAGGTTTCGGGGCTCTGTGTCGGCTCCCAGTTGGAATTGCCGACATCGCCGACATCAAAGCCCACGCCCACGAGGTGACCCGATATGAAGCCGATCAGCGAGTTTCCTCGCCTGGCACTCGCGCATCTGCCCACGCCACTCGAGCCGCTACGACGCCTGTCCACTGAACTGGGCGGACCCGAAATCTGGATCAAGCGCGACGATTGCACAGGCCTCGCGACCGGCGGCAACAAGACCCGCAAACTCGAATTCCTGCTGGGCGAGGCCCAGAGCGAGGGTGCCGACACCATCATCACGTTCGGCGCGCTGCAATCGAATCACGCGCGACAAACCGCAGCAGCGGCAGCTCGACTCGGGCTCCACTGCATCGTGTTCCTGGTCCGCAAGGTGAAGTACGACGAGCCCGCGTACGGCACGTCCGGCAATCTGCTGTTGGACGAGTTGCTCGGCGCGCGGGTCGAAATCGCCGATGACGAAGCCGCACTCGCACGACGCCTCGAAAGCGTCCGAGCCGAGTTGGACACGCAGGGCAGACGCGCGTACCTGATTCCGCCCGGTGGCTCCAACACGACCGGGGCGCTCGGCTACGTGAATTGCGCGTTGGAGATCGATGGGCAGTGTCGCGATGCGGGGATCACGCCGCGCGCGGTCGTGCATGCATCGTCCAGCGGAGGTACACAAGCCGGACTGGTCGCCGGCCTGGCAGCGCTGCAAAGCGAAGTCCCGGTGCAGGGGATCAATGTCAGTGATCTCGACACGCAACGAATCGTCACGATGGTTCACGAGCTCTGCCGCCAGACCTGTGAGCGGATCGATATCCCGCCGGTGAGCGCCGATCGGATTCAGATCGAACACGACTACCTCGGCCCCGACTATGGGATTCCCACCGAAGCGATGCGCGAGGCCGTCCATCTGGCTGCGACGCGCGAAGGAATTCTGCTCGATCCCGTTTATACCGGCAAAGCGATGGCGGGATTGATCGGCTTGATTCGCGCGGGTGTGTACGGCCGAGGAGAAGCCGTCGTGTTCCTGCATACCGGTGGCAGCGCGGGTCTATTCGCCTATCGCGATGCGTTGACCCGTTAGGGCACCGTCGCTCCACCGCGAATCAGTCGACCGGGCATCTCGCCGGTAGCGTCGCCGTTCTCGAACGTCACGGCGCCGCCGCAGATCGTAGCGAGGTAACCCTTGGCGCCCTGGATCAGGCGCTTTCCTCCCCCGGGCAGGTCGTAGACCATCCGGGGCGTTTCGAGTTCGAGCGCGTCGAAGTCGATCAGATTCAGATCTGCCCGGTAGCTCGCAGCGATGACGCCGCGGTCATTCAAGCCATACAGACGCGCCGAATCCTGAGTCATCTTGTGGACGATGAATTCGAGCGGCAACGTGTCGCCTCTGCGTCGATCGCGCGCGAAGTAACTCATCATGTAGGTCGGCACACTCGCGTCGCAGAGTACACCGCAATGCGCACCGCCGTCCGACAGTCCGAACGCACTGAGCGGATGCCTGATCGCGTCGACCTGCTCGTTCAGGTTGTCGTGATAGCGGCCGAACAAGAACAGCAGCGGAATTCGGTCGGCCATCGTGTCCATCAGAACTTCGAGGTGATGACGCCCTTCCCGCCTCGCGATGGATGCGATGCTGTTTTGCTCGGCGCTCGGTTCGTAGGAGAGATCGTCCATTCGGTACATGTGCTCGAAGTCGGACATGAATCGCTGAGCGTCCGCGCCTCGTTTCGAGTAGTCGATCGGTTCGTCGGCCAGCACGTTCGCACGGAACTCGGGGTCGCGGAGCCATTCGACCTGCTCGTCGAGCGGCAGTCCCATGATCTTGCGGTAGCTCGGGTAGCGCTTCATGGGATTGATGGTGCCCTCGAGCATCATCAAGATGGAGGCCGGTCGCGCGCCGACTTGAGGTCGCCAGGTCAGACCCTCGCGTTCCAAACGCTCGGCTTCACGCCAGACCCGTGAGGGCCCCGCCGTTGTCAGCGACGTCACGGTGCGCCCGGTATCGCGCAGGATGTCTTCGATCCACGCGATTTCGTCGTCGTCCTGGAGGTAGTCCGAGATGATTTCGATCGTGCCGTGGTCGACCGACTTGAAGGCTTTGGAGATGGTCTTCATCTCCTCCGCGGTCGCGTGGGTTCCCGGAATCGAGTTGCCGTCGGGATCCACATGTCCATAGAAGCGGGACGTCGAAAAACCGAGCGCGCCGGCCTTCAGTGCGCCTTCGGTGAGCGCGGCCATCTGGTCCATGTCGTCTCGCGTCGCGTCGTCGTAGCAGCGATCGCCCATCACGTAGTGGCGCAGTGCGACGTGGGGCACCTGCGTCCCGATGTCCATCACATACGGTGTGTCGATCGCATCGAGGTATTCGGCGAAGGTCTCCCAGTTCCAGGTGATGCCATCGTTGAGTGCCGAACCGGGGATGTCTTCCACGCTTTCCATGATCCGGACGAGTTTTTCGTGTGTGCCGGGTCGGACCGGTGCGAAGCCGACGCCGCAGTTGCCCATCACGACAGTCGTCACACCGTGCCAGCAACTGGGTGTGACCTGCTTGTCCCAACAGACCTGTCCATCGAAATGCGTGTGGATATCGACGAATCCGGGTGTCAGCAGGTTCCCGTCGGCGTCGATCTCGCGTCTGGCCGGCGCGTCGATGGTTCCGACTTCGACGATCTTTCCGTCCTGCACGGCCACGTCGGCGACGAACGCGGGCGCGCCGGTGCCATCGACGACTCGAGCGTTCTTGATCAACAAATCCAACATGAATGACCTCCTGTGGCACCGGTTGACGACTCTTGTCTCACCCAGTTGAGGACTCCTACCAGTTCTCCGCGAACGGGCGGATTTCGGTTTCGAACGTCCAGGTGCTCTTCGGCTGGTGGGCGAGTTGCCAGACCGATTCGGCGATGTCCACCGGTTTCGCGAAATGATCGTCCGGAGCGTCGGGCATGCGCTTTCGCGTCCATTCCAGGTCGATCACCGCGTCGATCACCAGGTAGCTGACATGGACACCCTTCGGGCCGAGTGACCGTGCCATGCTCTCGCCCAAGATGCGCTGCGCGGCCTTGGTCGGCGCGAAGCCGGCAAAACTGGCTTTGCCACGGCGGGCGCTCGTGTTGCCGGTGATGACGATCGATCCAGCTCCGCTCTTCAACATGTCACTCGCGGCCAGCTGGCCGCAGTGGAACAAGCCCATCGTGTTGATCTGGAAGTTGCGTTCCAATACTTCCGCGTCGAGATCCATGAACTCGGCGAAGCTGCCCATCGCCGCGTTGTAGACCAGCACGTCGACCCGCCCCAGTTTCTTCCGGATCGCGGCGAACGTATTCTCCAGCGCTTCGCGGTCGGTCACGTCGCACGGAAACGCGTGGGCATTCGCCGTGCTCGTCTCCCATTCGTTCAGGCGATCTGCGTGGCGCGCGAGCATCGCGACCTGATAGCCGCCTTTCGCAAAACGCTCGACGCAAGCGAGCCCCGTGCCGGGCCCGACCCCGGCGACCACACACACGGCGCCGCGCACTACGCTGCTCACGTGGTCTCCTGCTTCACGATCTCGACCATGCGGCCGAGTGTGTCCAGACGCTGGTGCGTATCACCGGCTGCCGGTGTGATGCGAAACACCCCGATGCCAGCGTGCCGGTATCTGCGAACGCGTTCGCGAATATACGTTTCATCGCCGAACATCGAAGTCCGGGCGATCATCTCGTCGGGCACGCGGTTGGCGGCTTCGTCGCGGCGCCCCTCGACCCACAGCTTCTGGACCTCGATCGCGGCGTCTTCGAAGCCGCCCCGCTTGTAGGCATCGTTGTAGAAGTTGGTCTTCGCCGACCCCATCGCGCCGAGTTGAAACGCCATGTTGGGCTTCGCCTGATCGATCAGCGGCTGCGGGTCGTCGGTGAACGCAACTTGGGTACCGACACACAACGTCAGGTCATCGAGCGTGCGCCCGGCGTTTTCCGCACCACGGCGCAGGTATTCGAGGTGCGCTTCCGCGGCTTCGGGCGTGAACGAGGTTCCGAGCCATCCATCGGCGAGTTCACCGGTGAGTTCGAGTCCCTTGGGCGACAGCGTCGCAAGCCAGATGGGAAGATCCGGATTCGGTGGCTGCGACAACCGCAGCGCCTTGCCCTCGCCACCGGGGCGCGGAAGTACATGGTGCTCACCCTGGTAGTTGAGTTTTTCGCCGCGAAACGCCTGTCTGACGATCTCGATGGTTTCGCGCATTCGCAACAGCGGCTTGCGAAAACTCTGTCCCTGCAGTCCTTCGACGACTTGTGGGCCCGAGGCCCCCAGCCCGAGAATGAATCGGTTGCCCGTAATGGCCGACATCGAAAGCGCGGTCATCGCCGTCATGCTGGGCGTTCGCGCACTGATCTGCATGATCCCTGTGCCGAGGGTCATGGTTTGCGTGCGCGCACCGAGGTAGGCGAGAGTCGAGATGGCGTCGTAGCCCCACGCCTCGGCGCTCCAGGCCTGGTCGATGCCGAGCTTCTCGGCTTCGACCGCGAACGACACCATCTTGTCGAAGTCGTTCTTCTTGCCGGAGGCCGCACCTCCGATGCCGATGGCTGTCTTCATGGGGGATCCTTCTTCAGGAGCGTGCAGGCCCCGGCGTCGAAAGGATGAGACTACTCTAAGGAGGCTACCCCAGCCGGGAGCGCCCCGTTCGAGATTGAACTACCACGTGCCTTCTAGCCCAGCCCAGCCCAGCCCATACCACGACGAAGGGAACGCCAACGCCATGAGCGCCAACAGCACGGTCGATCGTACGAAGGGAGAACGAATCGGAGCTGGTGCGACCTCCGAGGTTTTCAGCTGGGGGCCGGACCGGGTCCTGAAGTTGTTCCGCCCCGAATTCCAGCACGCGGTCGATCTCGAAGCAGAACGCAGTCGAGCTGCACATCTCTGTGGGGTCCCGTCGCCCGAGGTGTTCGAAATCGTCGAAGTCGACGGCCGCAGAGGCATCGTCTTTTCGCGGGTCGAAGGGCCGGCCCTCATGGCACACGTGGGAGAGATCGGGATCGTCAGCGTCGGCCGGGTTCTGGCCCAGCTTCACGCTTCCGTCCACCAGATCCCGGCGGTGGGTCTTCCGACGCTACGCGAGCAAATCGAATCCAGCGTCGAGATCGACGAAGCGGAGCGCACTGCGAGCCTCGCGCGAATCGATCGGATGCCAGACGGAAAGGTCCTCTGCCACGGCGACTTCCATCCGGGGCATATCGTGATCACCAAAGGCGGCGCCGTGATTCTCGATTGGGTCAACGCGACGGCCGCACCCGCGGCAGCCGATGTCGCCCGCACGCTGATGCTGATGGGGTTTCAGGGCCTGACAGAACAGACGCCGTCCGATATTCGCCGCGCGCGCAGGGACATGACCGACGCGTACCTCGATGCGTATCTCGGGTTCACTTCCGTGACCCGGGAAGACATCGCCCGATGCGAGCCTGCGATGGCTGCGGCTCTGTTGCGCACCGAACCCGACAATATCGAGCGTGATGCGCTGAGAGAGATCGTTGACTCGTAATTGATGTTTTTTGCCCGATTTCGGGCAAAAAAGTGGATTTATCCTTCTAGTTTCCGCTCAATACGCCGATGGGCGATGCGGAAGAGCTGACAGAGCTGGTCGAGCACCTTTGCCGGATGACTCGGCTCGAGCCATTCGAGGCGCGGCGCGTCGTCGAAGAGGTGCTCGCCTATTTGTCGGAATCTCCCGCCGAGTTCATCACCCGGCGCCACGCCGAACTCCAGCGGGAAGGCCACGCGAACGCGGAGATATTCCGACGACTCGCGACCGAGCTCGGGCAACGGCGCTTTGCGGCGCCGCCCCTGTCGGAACGCCAGATCCGGCGACTCGTCTACGGCTAGCGCCGGTCACATCGATCACAAGGAGCGAACACCATGTGCGGAATCATTGGCTACATCGGCAAGCAACCCGCCGGCCCCATCTTGATGAGTGGTCTGCGCCGGCTCGAGTACCGCGGCTACGACTCGTCTGGCATCGCACTCGTCAGCAAAGGCGGACTCAAGGTCCACAAGGCGCAGGGGAAGCTCGCCCAGCTCGAAAAACTGCTCCCGAAACGCCTGGCTGGCACGCTTGGGATCGGGCACACCCGCTGGGCCACTCACGGCGAGCCGAGCGATGCGAACGCACATCCTCACTGTGACGAGACCGGTCGGATCGCCGTGATCCACAACGGAATCATCGAAAACGCGCCGCAGTTGCGCGCGCGACTCGAATCCGACGGACACACATTTTTGTCCGAGACCGATACCGAGGTGCTCGCACATCTGATTGCCGCGTCGGGTGAAGAGGCGCTCGAGCAACGGGTCCGAGAGGCGCTTCTGGCCGTCCAGGGCACCTACGGGATCGCAGTCGTCGATCGCGATCAACCCGACCGCCTCGTCGTCGCGCGCAACGGCAGCCCCGTCATTCTCGGCATCGGTGAGCGCGAGATGTTCGTTGCATCGGATGTGTCGGCGCTGGTGCGCCATACACGCCAGGTCGTTCACCTCGACGATCGAGAGATCGCCGTGCTCGAAATGGGCGGCTTTCGAACGCTCACTCTCGACGACCAACCGACGGACAAACAGCCGCTGACGATCTCGGCCGGCCAGGAACAATACGAAAAAGACGGCTTCGACCACTACCTCTTGAAGGAGATCCACGCGCAGCCCGAGGCGTGCGAACGAACGTTGCGCGGACGAATCGATCGCCAGTTCAATACCGCGCACCTCGGCGGCCTCGATCTTCCCCCGCGCGAATTGCTGGACATCCGACGCATCAAGATCCTCGGATGCGGTTCCGCCTACTACGCCGGCATGGTCGGAGCCAACATGATCGAGACTCTGACCCGGGTTCCGTGCGACGCCGAACCCGCCGCCGAGTTTCGCTACCGCAACCCGGTCATCGAAAAAGACGTGCTCTACATGGCCGTCAGCCAGTCGGGCGAGACCTTCGACACGTTGGCCGCCGCCCAGGAAGTCCAGCGCAAGGGCGGACGTGTTCTCGGTGTCGTCAATGCAGTCGGCAGCACGATCGCGCGCCAGTGTGACGGCGGCATCTACGTCCACGCCGGTCCGGAAGTCTCGGTCGCGTCGACCAAGACCTTCACCTGCAGCCTGCTGGCCTTCGCGCTGTTCGGGCTGCACCTCGGTCGCATCCGTGATGTCTCGCCGGGCGAGGGCCGGCGTCTGTGTGACGCGTTGCTCGCACTGCCCGAGCAGATCCGCCAGGTGCTCGATCAGAGCGATGCCATCCAACAGATCGCCGTCGAGCATCTCGCACACAATCACAGTGCGTTCTACATCGGACGCGCCGGTTGCTATCCGATCGCGCTCGAGGGTGCGCAGAAGATGAAAGAAATCTCGTATGTGCACGCCGAGGCGTACCCCGCATCGGAACTCAAGCACGGCCCCCTCGCGCTGGTATCGCCCGAAACACCGACGGTCGCGCTGATCCCGCACGACGATCTGTTGGAGAAATCCCTGTCGAGCGTCGAGGAAATCCGGGCGCGCCGCGGGCCGGTGATCGCGGTGACACACGCGGGGGACACACGGATCACCGAAAGAGCGGACGCGGTGATCGAGGTCCCGAAGACCGAGTCCGTACTCGATCCGGTACTGCTGTCGATCCCGTTGCAGCTGCTCGCCTATCACGCCGCGGTGGCGTTGGGACGCGATGTCGATCAGCCGCGGAATCTCGCGAAGAGTGTGACCGTCGAGTGACTGAACCCGACGCCTTTCCGCTACGCCCTTCCGCTACGTCCTTCAGGCTGATTCGGTGGAAGCCTGCCGCCCGGGTCTCCACAACACGACATTGGCGACGACAACGAGCACCAGTCCCCCGAATTCGCGCTCTTCTTCCGTCCCCGTGAAGGCCGCGGCCGACAGAATTCCCGGAACCAGCGCCGCGGCCCACGTACCGGCAACGATGCTGAGCCCGATGAAGACCGAACGCGGAATCGAGACGAAAATCGAGGCCGCGGAAACGACCGCCGCTGCAGCGTACAGTGCGATCCAACGAATCGGGTCGGGGTCGTTGAACTGAAGTAGAGCCGAATAGGCAAACAACAGCGCAGCCACGCCGGCGAAGACCTTCACGCTCAGCGCTCCACCGGTATTCGCAAGGGGCGGAGCCCGCTGGGTCGTCTCATTTCGAAAGCGCGTCCCGGACTCGTTTGCGAAGCTTGGGCAACAGGTCCGCTTCGAACCACGGGTTCTTGCGCAACCAGATGTTGTTTCTCGGGCTTGGATGCGGCAGCGGAATCTCGTCCGGCCAATATTGGCGCCAGTTCTGAACGTTCTGGGTCAATGACGTCTTCGGTTCATCGAAATGATAGGTCTGTGCGTACTGACCGATCACGAGCGTAACTTCCAACTTGCGGAGGCGACGGAGGAGCGGCTCGCGCCACGCCGGTGCACATTCCGGCCGAGGCGGAAGGTCCCCACTCTTTCCGGTACCCGGGTAGCAGAAGCCCATCGGTAGGATGGCTACGAGCTTTGGGTCGTAGAACTGATCACGCGTGACCCCCATCCAATCCCGAAGTCTGTCGCCGCTCGCATCATCAAACGGAGTGCCGGACTCGTGAACTTTGCGTCCCGGCGCTTGACCGGCAATCAGTATCCGGGCCTTGGGATGCAGCTGAACCACCGGTCGGGTGCCGTGGGGCAATGCTGGCGCGCAAATCGTGCAAGCCCGGACTTCGCCGATCAACGACTCGAAGGACTTCATCGCGTGGTTCTCACTGGGAGAGATCGCAATTCCAAATTGTGTGCTCCAAAACTCGAACTCACTGCGAGATCATGGGCTGCTTTTTCGCCGCCAGCTGCTCCAGCAAGCTGATGGCAGCCGCTACCTCGGGCAGCGCAGTGATCTCATCACGCAGCCGTTCTGCGTTTCTCCGTAAGGCGGGGTCGTCCAGTACTGTCGATACCGCGGCACGAAGATTTTTTGGCGAGACATCCGTCGCGTCGAGTACCCGTGCAACACCGAGCCGTGCACAGCGATCCGCGTTCATGGGTTGATCGGCGCCCAACGGGATCAGCACCGAAGGGAGACCGTGAGCGAGCGCTCCGATCACGCTGCCCGACCCACCGTGAGAGATGACCAGGTCGCAGTAGGGCAGCACGGAAGCCTGCGGGATGTGCCGAGAGATCGACACGTGGTCTGGCTGTGGTCCGAAATCGGTCGGGTCGATGTCGGGCCCCACGGTGACGACGAGATTCAGCGGTAGATCCCGCAAGATCGCGAGCACGCGGGAAAGCAGATCGCCAGACTCCAGATTGAATACGGTTCCGAGCGTGAAGTAGGCGGTCGGCGAGCCGGGTCGTACCGACGACCAGGCAGGGGGGGAGCTCCCGTCGGATCCGGGCATCGCGGGGCGAAGGCCATGTGCTGTCACGGGCAGCGGGTATGCGGGATCGCGAAAGCTCGGCGGAAATGGCGACAGCACCAGGTAGCGGCTGAGCATCTCGAGTTCGGGATCGGGCGGTAGGTCGTGTTCGGCGCGAAGCTCGTCGAGTGCCGCGCCAATCACCTCGGCGCGCAAGAAGGATCCGGCGGCGATTATGAGAACGGACGCATAGGGCAACCCCAGTCGATCTGCGGCAACCATTGCGCCGAAATCGGTCTCGTCACAGACCAATACGTCCGGTTGCCATTCCGAGCACAGCGCGACGATGTACGGCACTCGGTACCGGGCGCCACGCCGCACGAAGCGTTCCCGAAGATCCCGATCTTCGCGCGCACGGTCGACCGCTCGAAGTGGGGTCCGCGTTGGAGGCTTGCCTGCGTCACCGCCAATCGCGAGGGCGCGAAACCCAGCCGCTTCGACGGTCGGGATCAATGACGGACGACTCCCGAAAGCAACATCGTGTCCCGCCGACTCCGCACAACGAGCGACCGGGACGAGTGGGTCGAAATGGCCGAGGCCACCTACGAAGGTAAACAGGATGCGCATCTCAACCGACGTACATGGTTCGCGTCCCGCCGTCGGATTCAGTCACGAGCGAGTTCGGTTGTCTCGCGGGTCTTCGGCCGAGAGCCAAGTGGAATCGTGTAGACGACGAACGGCTCCGGATCTTCGACTCCTCCGACTCCCGCGTAGAGCCGTCGCGCGCGGCTATTTCCGGGTTCCGTGGCAACCCACGCCTCACTGCACCCAAGTTCCCGTCCGCGGTCGAGCAGGGTCTCGACGAGTCTGCGGCCGATCCCCTGCCCGTTGTGGGTCGCGGCGACACCGACCTCATTGATGAACAACTGCGCCGGCTTGTCGGG
>JAJDAM010000764.1 GCA_029261905.1 Deltaproteobacteria bacterium | reverse complement strand
CCGAGAAGAGCACGATACCTACATCCACAATTACCTGGTCACGGGTCGGAAACAGATCATCGGCATTGGTCGGCGCGTTACCGGTCTGCGGCGCGACGGCACGACGTTTCCCGTCCACCTCTCGGTCGGCGAAGCGAACGTGGGAGACGAGCAACACTTCGTCGGTGTCCTGCATGACATGACGGTCCAGGTTCGCGCCGACGACCTCTCTCGAATCCTGGATGAATCGCTGGACGAGATCTACGTCTTCGATTCATCGACGCTGAAGTTTCTGCTGGTCAATCGCGGCGGCCGCCAGAACCTCGGCTACTCGATGGAAGAACTCTCGAAGTTCACGCCACTCGATATCGCGCCAGAGTTCTCGCCACCGGAATTCGCCAAGCTTCTCGCGTCACTCCAAAACGGCAGCGAGGAGCGTTTGGTCTTCGATACCGTTCACGAACGCAGCGACCAGACGCGCTACGCGGTCGAACACCACGTTCAGATTGCGACCTTCGGCGGCGCGACCGTTTTTGTCGACATCGTTCTCGACCTGACTGATCGAAACGCTGCTGACGAGAGAGCGAGGCGGTTGGAAGAACTCGCGTCCATCGCGACACTGATCGCTGGCGTCGCGCACGACGTCGGCACGCCGATGAGCGTGATCCTGGGATACACAGGGCTTCTTCAGCGTTCAATATCCGACGAGAAGCCGCTTTCTCAGCTCGGCATCATCGCAGATCAGGTTCGGCGAGTGACGAAGCTGATCGGAACTCTTCTCAATCTCGCAAGGCCCCATACGTCGGTGCGCGAAGAAGTGGACCTGACCACCATTCTCGATAGCGCCATCGCCTTTTTCAGGGAGAAGCTCAAAAGACGCGAGATCACCGTGGAACGGGATTATTCGACGACCCCGCCGATCCTGGGAGATCGGGAGAAGCTGCAACAGGTATTCTTGAACCTGCTCATGAACGCGACCCACGCGATGCCGGACGGTGGGGTTTTTTCGGTTTCGATCGAGCAGGTGGGCGACCAGGTCGAGGTGCGGGTCGGAGACGACGGCACGGGGATCGACACCGAAACGCTCGAACAGATCTTCCGTCCCTTCTTCACGACGAAGGAACCAGGCGAAGGGACCGGGCTTGGTCTGGTCGTGACCCGGAGCATCATTCTCGACCACCACGGAACGATTTCGGTGTCGAGTGAACTCGGTGTGGGAACGGAGTTTCTGATTCGCTTTCCGGTGGCGGCTCCCAAGGGCTGATACGCCGCTATCCGAGGGGCGCGGGGCTGCGCACGGCTGTTGCAGCACCCGTCTCCGCGTCGGCAGCAATTCGCCGATCAGAACAGGCCTGTGATTCGCCCGTCTTCGGTGACATCGATGTGTTCTGCGGAGGGAACGGCTGGCAAACCCGGCATGGTCATGATGTCTCCGCAGTAGACGATGACGAACTCCGCTCCCGCTGCGAGGCGGACGTCGCGCACGGCCAGGTCGAAACGCTTCGGCGCCCCCAGTAACTTGGGATCAGACGAGAACGAGTACTGGGTCTTGGCCATGCAGACAGGAAGTCGGCCGTGGCCTTCTTCCTGGAAGCGGCGAAGCTTGTTGCGGACGGCCTTGGTGGCATCGACTTCGCGGGCACCGTAGATGTTCTGCGCGATCGCTTCGATCTTGTTCCACAGCGGCAGGTCGTCTTCGTAGAGGTATTTGAAATCGCATGGCACGGTATCAATGATGTGCACGACCGCTCGTGCGAGATCGAGACCGCCCTTCGAGCCGTGCTCCCACACCGTGCTTTCGATCACATTGACGCCCAGGTGTGCGCATTTCTCGATCGTGAGCCGGACCTCCTCTGGCGTGTCCTTCACGAAACGGTTCAGCGCTACGACGACCGGAAGCCCGAACGATCGAATGTTCTCGATGTGGCGCTTCAGGTTTCCGAGGCCCCGGGTGAGCGCATCGTGGTTCTCCAGTGTGAGATCTTGCTGTGCGACGCCACCGTTCATCTTCAGCGAGCGAATCGTCGCCACCATGACGACCGCGGCCGGCGAGAACCCCGCCTTCCGGCAGACGATGTTCATGAATTTTTCGGCGCCGAGGTCCGAGCCGAAGCCCGCTTCGGTCACGACGTAGTCTGCGAGTTTCAGGGCTGTGCGCGTGGCGATGATCGAGTTGGCGCCATGCGCGATGTTCGCGAACGGGCCCCCATGCACGAAGGTCGGAACGTGTTCCAGCGTCTGCACGAGGTTCGGGCGGATCGCATCCTTGAGCAGTGCGGTCATGGCTCCGTCCACCCGCAGGTCGCGTGCCAATACGGGCGCGCGCTCGTAGGTATGCGCGACGACGATGTTGCCGAGCCTCCGCTTCAAGTCCATCAGGTCATCGCACAGGCAGAAACAAGCCATCACTTCGGAGGCGACCGTGATCTGGAAGGCGTCCTGGCGCGGCATCGAATTGGTTACGCCGCCCAAGCCGATCACGATGTCGCGCAATGCGCGGTCGTTCATGTCGAGTACGCGGGACCAGGAGACGCGGCGCGGGTCGATCCCAAGGGCGTTGCCGTGGTGGATGTGGTTGTCGACGGCGGCGGCCAACAGGTTGTTTGCCAACCCGATCGCGTGGAAGTCTCCGGTGAAATGGAGGTTGATCTCTTCCATCGGGACGACCTGCGCGTAGCCGCCGCCGGCTGCACCGCCCTTCATGCCGAAGCAGGGACCGAGGGACGGCTCTCGCAGACACAGCATCGTGTTTTTATCGAGTGACGCAAGTGCGTCTGCCAGGCCGACACACGTCGTGGTCTTTCCTTCGCCAGCTGGCGTGGGTGACATCGCGGTGACCAGGATCAGCTTGCCGTCCGGCGTGTCACGACCGATGAGTTCGCTGCATTTTTCTCGGGTGATCTTCGCGATGTATCGGCCGTGAAAATCGAAGTCGTCACGCTCGAGCCCGATGCGAGCGGCGATCGAGTCGATCGTGTGCATCTCGGCTGCTTGTGCAATGTCGATGTCGCTGGGAACCTCTGAACCCGCCATACCCTTGTCTCCCAGATGTACGTTGTGTTGATTCGCGTCGTCGCCGTCGGTGTCGCTGTGGGTGTGCTGTGGGTGTGCTGTGGAAAGCCGAGCGAGTCTCATACGTCCTTTGCCGAACTCTGGTTCATCGTCCGGCCGTCCCGCTTCGAATGTACGCGACGACGTCTGCGATTTCGCTGGGCGTCAGCACGTCTGCGAAGGGCTTCATCGCCTTGTCCAGCCCGAACGCCTCGCCTCCATGCAATAGGATTGCGGTGAGGCGTGGCTCGCTCGTGGTTTCGAGATAGTCCGGACAATCGAGCCGCGGGTAGTCGTGGAAAAGACGAGAGGAGCGCGCGATCAGTCGCTGCGCGTGGCAGCGATTGCAGTGCTGCTGGAAGATGGAACGGCCACTGGCGGCGTCGCCCGGCGCGGACGCGACCAACGACTCGCCGTCGGTGACGTTCGGTTGTTCGGTCGGGCAGGGCGCCAGCGCATCGGGTTCGGGTGGAGCGGCACAGGCGACCCATGCCGATGCGAGTACCAGTGCAAATGCCAATGCAAATGCCAATTCAAATGGCAATTCAAATGGCAATGCGCGACCGGGCGATCGACCGGATCGGCTACGGCCCCGATTCGGACCCGCGCGTTCGCTCCATCTGCGACTGCTGTTCATACACCGTTCCACTGGAGCACCGCGCGGCTGCCCGATGCAGGGACTGGTTGCGAAATCCTTCGGGTCTCTCTACGCCGTGACTCGCCCCATCGTGGCTGGGGACACCCCGTTCATTCCTGCGTCGAGCCGGCTTGTTGCTCTTCCAAAGGTTTCCAGTGAAACAGGCCGTAGATCATCGTCTGGACAAAGTGGTGACCCATCGATCCACCGGCCTTCTCCATCACACCCTTCTTGACGAAGAACTCGACAGCATGGACCAATGCGATGCCCCAAAAGCCGACGTTGGCCACGGTCGCGATCCAGCCGCTTCCGAAGAGCATGCCAATCAAGAAGATGAACCACATCACGAGTGCGCTTTGTTTTTGCTTCATGGAGTGATTCACGCATGCGTGAGTGGTCTTGTCAAGACGTCGCTGAACCCGGGCCGCGTGCTGCTGCTGCTATCGTCCACAGCGGTTCGTCGTGAGTGACTGCGAGCCGCCTCCAGCCCTCTGCAGCCGAAATCCATGCCTCGACTCTCGATTCTCGACCTCGCGCCCATCACACAGGGCAGTACACCGCGCGACGCTCTGCACAACGCGCTCGATCTGGCGCAGCACGCAGAGAAGTGGGGCTACGGCCGCTACTGGCTCGCCGAACACCACAACATGAAGGGGATCGCAAGCGCGGCCACGTCCGTGGTGATCGGTTTCATCGCGGGCGGAACCTCTACGATTCGGGTCGGTGCCGGCGGGATCATGTTGCCCAATCACTCGCCACTGGTGATCGCCGAACAATTCGGCACGCTGGCCTCGCTGTATCCCGGTAGAGTAGACCTGGGTTTGGGGCGCGCACCCGGAACGGATCAGACGACGTCTCAAGCACTGCGCAGAACACTCAGCGGCAGTGTCGAAGATTTTCCTCGGGACGTCGTCGAGCTGCAGAGCTATTTCAAAGCAGCCCAAC
>JAJDAM010000763.1 GCA_029261905.1 Deltaproteobacteria bacterium | reverse complement strand
GAGCATGACGACATTGCCCTCGCATTCCAACTCGGCGTGTCCGATCCGTCCGTCGTCCGCCACGTATCGCATCTTCTCTTTGAACCCGAACGCGCTGCACAGAAAATCGATCGCTGCGGCGGCGTCGGAATATGCGAGCATCGGATACAGGGATTGTCCACTCATCGCTACTTTCTCGGATCCTCGGCGCTGGAGTGTTCCGTAGCGCCGGGTGTGACATAGAGTTCCTTGAGTCGCTCGGGAATGCGTTGGCGGTGCCAGCAGCCCTTCGGCACGACGAACACCGAGCCGGCACCGACGGTGGTTTCGATCGAATCGGTCTCGGTCAATACCGTGATCACGACCTCCCCCTCGATCACCTGCAGCAGTTCGTCGTCGTCGGGATGTCGTTCCCAAGGCGAAGTTCCCGCGCCACACCAGAAGACCCCGACGGCTCCGTCGTTGAAGCTGGCCAGGTTGTGAAACTCCATCTCGTCCAGCGCATCCACGGTCGCGAGCAGCGAGTGCGGCTTCATGACTTCACCGAGAACTCTTTGATCGAATCATCCCACGCCTGTTGATCCAGGCGCTGGGCGAAGAACCAGGGGTGACCCTCGAAATCGAGGCAACTGTAGACCCGATCGCCATAGTCGCGGCTCGACGGCGCTTCGAGGACTTTGGCTCCCGCAGCCTTGGCGCGCTCGTGATGAGCATCGATATCGTCGACGTAGACGAACAGGCTCTGTGTGTGCCGACCGGATTGGCTCTTCGGGCTACAGCCCGCGGCAGTCGGCTGCCCGCTGCGGGCGAGCATGATGACCCCGCCGCCGAATTCCATCTCGGTGTGCACGATGTTGCCGTCTCCATCCTTGACGAGTACGCGCAGTTCGAAACCGAAGGCGTTGGCGAGCCACTCGAGGGCTGCGTCCAGGTCGTCGTAGACGATGGCCGACGAAATCCGCGGCCAATTCGGAGGGGGATTGGATTCGGCGAGGCTCATCGTGATCTCCTCAGATCTCTCGGGAGCTCGAGTTCCCGCTCTCGAGTTCCTCTCTACGTTCTTCCTACGTTCTTCCTGCGTTTCTCTTCACTCGAGCGAAGGTTTCAATGTAATTAACCCAGGTGTTAAAGAAAGACAAGGGTCGTGCGCAACGCGCTGCTGGTAGACTGTCGGAATGGATGTGATCGTCGAACGGGCCAACCTCTCGGATCCCGAGCAAGCCGATGCACTCGTCGAGATCATCGACAGCTACGCGCGGGGGCCGGGCGGACAGAACGCGCCCATCACGGCCCATGCGCGGCGCGAACTCGCGCGCGGACTGATCGATCACCCCTCCGCGATGGTACTGCTCGCGGTCGTCGAGGGGCGTGCAGTGGGAACCGCGGTATGTGTCTTCAGCTTCTCTACGTTCGTCGGCAAGCCGACCGTGAACATCCACGACTTCGCAGTGCTCCCGGAATTCCAGAGCCGGGGGGTCGGACGTGCGCTGCTGGCGGATGTCGAGAAACGTGCGCGCGAACGGGATTGTTGCCGGATCACACTCGAAGTGCACGACACCAACGTCGGTGCCAAGCGGCTCTACGCCGATTTCGGTTTCGGGCCCTGGGATTCACCGACACTGTTCGTCACGAAGCCGCTGTGAACAGGCGCCTGACTGCGGCCCTGTGTGCGATTGCGGGCAGCGCACTGCTGCACAGCTCGATTTCATTGGTGTCCGTCGCCGCGCCCACCGAGGAATCGCCGGTGGGCGTCGATTCCATCGTGCTCGTCACGGTGGATACGCTGCGCGCGGATCACGTCGGGGCCTACGGTGGAACGACTGAAACCCCGGCACTCGACCGCCTGGCGGAACAGGGGGTCCTGGTCGAGCAGGCGTCGACCCCGGTGCCATCGACCGGGCCGGCTCACGTGTCGCTCATGAGCGGCCTCTATCCATGGCGTCATGGCACGATGGCGAATGCGGTGCCGGTCGATCCCGAGTTGATCACGCTGGCCCAGATCCTTTCCGGCCGAGGCCTCGCGACGGGCGCGTTCGTCTCGAGTTTCATCGTCCATCGGCGCTTTGGGTTCGATCGCGGCTTCGACGCCTACCACTTCGAGCCGACAGAAGTCTACGACTGGCGCGGAAAACGTCGCGACCGTTTCTGGAGCCGCGGCGAACCGACCGTGGTGGCAGCAACTGATTGGATTGCAGCCAACGCGGCCGGGCCGTTTTTCGTTTGGATCCACCTGTTCGATCCACACTCCCCCTACGCACCACCGGAAGGGTTCACGGTTTCTGCGAGCGAAGCGGTCGATCTGAGCGCGAAGAGCTTGCCGCCGGGTGTGCGGGACATGGACGAACTCGCTCAGTTGAACCGCCGGTACCGGGGTGAAGTCCGCTACGCGGACGCGCAGATCGGTCGCCTGATGGAGAAGCTGTCGCAGCTGAAAGTGGCGGAGCGCACTGCAGTCATCGTCACGTCCGATCACGGCGAAGGCCTGGGAGATCACGGCCTGCTCCAGCACGGCCAGAACGTTTTCGACGAGCTGGTGCGCGTGCCATTGATCGTCCGCGCACCCGGGCTGCCAGCGGGACGACGTTTGAGCGGTCCCGCCCAACTCGAAGACCTGATGCCGACAATCCTGTCACTGGTTGGAGTCGAAGCCGAAACGGTCGGTGCACAGGGAGTCGATGGGGTCGACCTGCTGCCGTGGCTCAGGGGAGATACCGAAACCTCCCCGCGAAGTTGGGCGGTGGGCAGGCGACGTCCGTACAAGGGGCATCCCGACATGTTCTTTGCACGCCGCTGGCCCGAGAAGTGGATCGGCACCCGGGCTTCGGGCTCCGGAGAAGTGTATGCGCTGGATTCGGATCCAGGAGAGCGCGCCGGCCGGTCGGGCAAGCCCGCCCCCGACGCACTCGTTTCCGCATTCGAAAGCGAGGGCTCGAAAGAAGGACGAACCGCACCCGATCCGGATCCGGAGGTGCGTCGAGCGCTGGAAGCGCTGGGTTACATCGAGCCGTAGCGTCGGTCGGCGAGCTTGCGATTTCGGCTCCGAAACGCCCGAACGGGGCGTTGATCGAGGCTTTTCGGGGTTGGGGACCGATTATTTCCGGGTTCGGCATCGATTCGTTATTGACCGAACAGGTCAGTTATTTATAATGAACAGGTGCGCTTCGACTCCCAGGCCTTCCATCCGTGGCTCCACCCGGTCTGACCTCACCGCACTGAAAGGGAGATTTCGACAATGCATCTGTTCAAGATCACTCTCTGCGCCATCTCCGTCGGTTTGTTCAGCGCCTGTGCACCGCTTTCGCCCCTCGCCAAGGTGGACCTCTGGCGCACAGTGACGCAGGGGCGAGACGGCTGGCAGCATCCCGAGGCCGTCATCGACGCGCTGGCGATCACGCCTGGCCAACACGTCGCAGAAATCGGAGCCGGCAAGGGTTACTGGATCCCGTGGCTTTCCCGCGCTGTAGGGTCGGAAGCACGCGTCTATGCCGTGGAGGTCGACAGCGCACTAATCGAGGCACTCCGCCAGAAAGTCGCGAAACAAGAACTCGACAACGTCGAAGTCGTGTTCGGCACATTCGAAGATCCCAAGCTTCCCGACGGCGAAATCGATCTCGCCATTACATCTCTGACCTATCACCACATCGAAGAGCGCGTCGCCTACTTCCAGAACCTCCGCCGAGATCTCAGCGGGATGGGCCGCGTCGCCCATCTCGACGATCGCGACGATCTACCCGCACCGGTTCGGTGGTTGCCGAGCCGTGGGCATTGGTCCAACGTGGACGAGATGACTGATGAAATGGATCAGGCCGGCTACACCCGCGTCGAATCACACGCCTTTCTGCCGCTCCAGAGTTTTCAGATTTTTGCTCCGAGAACTCCAGTCGCACACTCAGCGCGTCCACCCAAAACGGCTGGGCGCTGAGTGGCTCGAAAAATCCCCGAAGCCCGGTTCGATGAGATGGTGAACGCTGCCAGCGAGGTGTTCATCGCTCGGGGATACCGTCTGACGCAGATGGCCGACATCGCTCAGGCGATCGGGGTCGCCAAGGGAACTTTGTATGTGTACGTCGAGAGCAAGGAGGCGCTGTTCTCGCTGTGCCTACGCAATGCGAACCGCGACGAACCGATCAAACAACCGGACAGCCTCCCGGTTCGCACACCGGCGCGCGGGGAGCTGACGGCGTGGGTCACCGACCAGTTCCGCAAGACAGCAGATCATCCGAAGTTGCGTGCCGCACTCGCGACCGATCGGACCGATGACCCACGGGGCGAACTCGAGTCGATCCTGTGCGAACTCTACGATGTGTTGGAGAACAACCACCGATCCATCAAATTGATCGACCGGGCCATCGACCACCCCGAACTCGGTGCGTACTGGCAGTCAAAAGGTCGGGTTGCGACGCGCACGAGGCTGGCCGACTACATCGAATCGCGCGTCGAGGCCGGCCAATTTCGAAACCTTCCGGATTTCAGGCTCGCTGCGAGACTGGTGATCGAAGTCATCTCCACCTGGGCGATGCACATCAAGTGGGACCCGGCTCCAGAAGAATTCGATCCGTCCGCGGCCCGAGCGAACGCGATCGCATTCTTGATGCACGGCCTGCTCCTCGACGCTTGACGTGGCGTCCGCCCGAAACCATCGAGAACCGCGCCGTCGGGCTCTCCGCGTTTTTTAGAAGCTGGTCTGGGCGAACAACCCGGTCCGAGACACATCGCGGATTCCGGCTCAGACCTGCATGCGGAAATAGGCGACGTCTGTTTCCAGGTCCCCAGAGAGCCCCGCCAGCCAACGCAGCCGGTTCCACGTCCAGGCGAGATCTCTGGCCCTGCGCCCCAGGCTGCGTCCGCCAGCCTCTCGAGAAGTCATCTGGAGCCGACCCAGCAGGAAGCGGAGATACCCGAGCAACGCGAGCGCTGGGGAAGAGTCCGGTTGCAGACATTCATCCAAGAAGTCATTCCACAACAGTACCGAGCGTTGATTCACGGCCCGCATTCGAATTCCCTCGGTCTCGAACGAGTGGTGCATGCAGGCCAGGTCCTGATGAAGTGAGCCGTACCCGAAGCCCTCCATGTCCAACGCGTAGAGGGAGCCATCGGGCCCGGCCAGGAAGTTCTTGGGCCGCGCGTCGCCCCGACTGGGGTAGCTGCGTTCCAATTCGCGTTGAGCGGCCTCGTCGAGCAGCGGTAGATACCGTTCCAGACACTTCCCGACATCACGGAACGCTCGCTCTTTTCGCAGTTGCATTCCGGTATCCCGAGCCAGGGACGAAAGCTCCGCGATGAGGTCCGCCGCAGCGATCCCGCCGCCGTCGCGGACACCCAATTGCCGAAAGACCGCGAGCCATTGGCCGATCAGGCGCGCCTGGCGGCGCGCCTCCGCGATCGATTCGCGACTGGGCCGCCGCGAAGTCACGGCGTCGAAACTCGATTTCGACAACGCGCCCGGTTGGTAGCGGGTGACCAGGAACTTCGGATCGCGATTCCACGCGACCGGGCTGACGACGCGCAGCTGTCGCGCGCGCTCGCCCGCCTCGGCAAACAGGCCGGCGGCGA
The DNA here is from genome assembly GCA_029261905.1 of Deltaproteobacteria bacterium. Taxonomy (GTDB): domain Bacteria; phylum Myxococcota_A; class UBA9160; order UBA9160; family SMWR01; genus JAJDAM01. The sequence goes on along the minus strand of JAJDAM010000763.1, from coordinate 1,527 downwards.
AGCACAGTGCCCGGTGCTCCTTTTCCGGATCGTACGCGGCGGCGGGATCGAGCTTGATCACGTGGGTGGGCACTGCACTGTCACGAGGTCTCAGGTAGAAAATTCGGCTCTTGTAGTGGTCCGCGGCGAACGGCGGCAGCTGTGCGACGAGGTCATCGACGGCGATCCCGAGGTCATCGGCGCAAGCGCGGACGGCCTCGTCAGGTGGATTGGCCTCGCCGTCCACTTTGCCGTTCACCTCGCCCTGCACCTCAGTTCGCGTCATGACTGGACCCGGCCTCGCATCGAACGCGCGATGTCATCTCGTTGGCGTCTCCATCCGCATGGCGAAGGGGCTAGGGGGTCAGCAGCTCGTGGTCTCGAATGTACTCTGCCAAAGATGCCCCGACGAGATCGCAACCAAGGGGTGTGAAGTGGAAATGCGATCGTTCCCAATAGATCAACTCCCCGGGACGGGATTCGAATTTTCCGAGCGGGCTGACGAGATGCAGCGTTGCGATGTCGGTCCCCGCGAGATCGGGGAACGAGCTGTTGAACTGCGAGCGACCGGTCGTGTTCGGGATGTCCAAGACCACGAACTCGGCACCCACCGCCGAGGCCTCGCGCCGCAACTCGCCCAGCAGCGCGAGTGTCAGCCGGGTCCGGTAGTCCCGTCGGCCGTCGTTTCCGGCAACAGCCATCGAAGGATCGGAAAGTTCGCCGGACACTGGATCTCGAGGCGTATCGTTCGCTCGGGGTTTGCGAACGATCGACCGCGCGGTGCTGAGCACCGACTTGGCGGTCTCGGCTGCCCCCTCGCGCAGAAAATTGTAGAGCTGGCTATTGCCCGCGAGCCATCGGTAGGCGGCGATGCTGAACAGGAACTGCCGCAGCTCGACCTGCGGCAGGAAGCTCTCGTTCTTGCGTACGAGCTTGTCGCCATCGAGTGCGAACAATGCACTTCGCACATTGTCGTCCAGGTCGGTTCGGTGCCACGAGAGCAACACGAGGTCGGGCTGATACTTCAAACCTTCCTCGCGCAGCATGACCAGCTCTTCGGCATTTCCATGACCCGAGACGGAAAGGTTCACGATTTCGATCCTGTGCCCCTGTGCTTCCAGCTGTCCTTTCATCTCCATCAAGAACGTGTCTTCGAGATTGACCCCGTATCCCATGCTGAAGGAGTCTCCCAAGACGACGATCCGCTCGATTCCAGGGGGCTTCTCGGTAGGGATCTCTTCATCGGCTCGAACGCCGGCAGAGTTCGTCCGTATCTCGATGGTGTAATCGGGTGTTCGGTGCACGTAGGATTGGTTGGGTTGGTTGCCACGGATTCCGAATTCGGTCGCGACGACATAGCGAGGCAGCATCGGAACGGGAGCCAACAAGCGCAGGAACAGCTCTGCAGCGAGCAGTGCCCAGACCGCGCCCGCAACGACTCGCCCAATGCGCCAAAGGCGCCCGTCGAGTCGGCGCGTGATCTTGCTGCCGTCGTGAGGCTGGCTAGAAGTCAAAGTAGATGAACTCCTGCGAACCGCCGGCGGCGAG
>JAJDAM010000762.1 GCA_029261905.1 Deltaproteobacteria bacterium | reverse complement strand
ACGAATAGTTGCCCCCCGTCGTCTGGGTCCCACACTCGATCACGTGCCCCGCCGCTACGGCTCCGGCGAGCGCGTTCCAATCCGTGCGCCCCCAGCCATGGTGCCAGGCCGCCGGTCCGCACACGACGGCGGCATCGGTGGTGCGGCCGGTGATGACGATATCGGCACCGCTGTTCAGCGCGTCGACGATCCCCCAGCAACCGAGATAGGCGTTGGCGGTCAGAAACGCCGACGCATCCTTGATGGGTTCTCCGGTTTCGAAATGGATGAGTTGGTTTTCTGCAATCAACTCGTTGATGCGCGGAAGCAGATCGTCGCCTCGCACGTATGCGATCTTGGGACTCAGCCCCAGCTTCTTCGCCACCTCTGCCACTTCATCGGCACAGCTGTCGGGATCGAGGCCGCCAGCATTGGTGACGACCTTGATGCCCTTCTCGAGGCAGGCTCCCATCACCTGATCCATCTGCATCACGAAAGTGCGCGCGTACCCGGCGTTCGGCCGTTTTGCCCGCGTGCGCGCGAGGATCAACATCGTCAGCTCTGCGAGCCAGTCACCGGTGAGGACATCGATCGGCCCTCCTTCCACCATTTCACGAGCTGCGGTGATGCGGTCTCCGAAGAAGCCCGAGCAGTTTGCGATGCGGATCGGATCAGTCATGGCGATCTCCTCTATTACTGTGCCGCGGGTTCTACGACGAGCACCAGCGTTCCGGCTTCCACCTGCTCATCGAGCGCGACCCGCACTTCGGTGACGATGCCGTCTTCGGTTGCGCGCATCGGGTGCTCCATCTTCATGGCTTCGAGCACCAACACCGTGTCGCCGGCGCTCACGGGGTCTCCCACTTTCACGCGGAGGTCGATCACCTTGCCCGGCATCTGGGCGACGAAGCCACCCTGGGTTTCATCGGCCGCGGGTGGCGTGAAGCGGGGTCGTTCGGTGAAGGTCAGATCCCCGTTGGGACACTGAACGACGAGCTGGTCGCCGTTTCGCGTGACGCGCGATCGCGTACGGTGGCCTCCGATCTCGACATCGATGCCTTGTTCGGTCCAGCCGTGCACCCGCGCGGTCGTTCCATCGGCGAACCGGAACCGACCGTCTCGCAGCGTGTGGTATTGCACGTCGACGCTGTCATCGCCGCAATCGAGCACGAGCTTCTGGTCGATCAAGCGCGCATTGCGCCAACCAGATGGGACCGTGCCGAGAACGGTCGCGTTGGCGCGATTGCTCTGCTGTACCCACAGTGCTGCCAACTGCGCCGATCGGGTCAGCTGGTCATCGCTGAGTTCGAGCGCTCGAGCCGGTTTCGTGCGGTCGATGAAATCCGTCGTCGTATCACCGTCGAGAAATTCGGGTGTGCGCAATGTCGAGACCAGAAAATCCCGATTGGTGACGACACCGCCGAGGTGCGTGCGCGAAAGTGCCAGCGCCAGACGGCCCGCGGCCTCCGTCCGCGTCGGCCCGTGCGCGATCACTTTGGCGAGCATCGGGTCGAAGTCGGTGCCGATCACCGAACCGGCCACGACGCCTGAATCCCAGCGCACTTCCGGTGTCTTTGCGGGCGCGAATGCAGCAAGTGTGCCGATGGCCGGCAAGAACTCGTTCGCGGGATCCTCGGCGTACAAGCGGGCTTCGATCGCGAAACCCTCGAAGCCGATGTCCTGCTGGCTGAATCCAAGAGGTTCGTTTGCGGCGACGCGAATCTGTTCGCGCACCAGATCGATTCCCGTCACCATCTCGGTGACTGGGTGTTCGACCTGAAGACGGGTATTCACTTCGAGGAAGAAGAACTCACCCGATTCGTCGTCGAGCAGGAACTCGACCGTCCCGGCCGATTGATAGCCGAGCTCGCGGCCGAGCCGCAGCGCGGCCTCGCACATCGCGTCGCGAAGCTCGGCGTCGATGCGCGGCGACGGCGCTTCTTCGATGATTTTCTGATGTCGACGCTGGATCGAGCATTCACGCTCGCCGAGGTGCACGATGTTGCCATGCGCGTCGCCCAGGATCTGGATCTCGATGTGGCGTGCGCGGGAAACGTACCGTTCGAGAAATACGCGCTCGTCGCCAAAGCTCTTCTTCGCTTCGCGCATCGCGGCCGCAACCGACTCGTCGAGGGCGTCAGCCGACGTGACGATGCGCATCCCCTTCCCGCCGCCGCCCGCCGCGGCCTTCACCAAGATCGGGTAGCCGACCTGGTCTGCACCCGTTGCGTCCTCGGTGCCCGGCAATGTCGGGCCCTGGGCCTTCTCGGCAAGCGCCTTGGCGGAAATCTTGTCTCCCATCTGCCGGATGCATCCGGGCGATGGACCGACCCAGGCGATCCCCGCGGCGCTGACCGCGGCCGCGAAGTCGGCGTTCTCGGACAGGAAGCCGTAACCCGGGTGAACGGCGTCAGCCCCCGTCGCCTTCGCGGCTTCGATGATCGCGGCTGCATCGAGATAGGATGTTTCGAGTCGAACCGCTTCGTCGGCATCCTGGACGAAGGGTGCGGCGGTATCCGCGTCGACGTACACCGCCACGCAGCGGATCCCCATGTCGTGCGCACTGCGAATCACGCGGCGTGCGATCTCGCCGCGGTTCGCGACCAGCAAAGAGGAAATCATAGCCGGAACACCCCGTAGCCATCGGTTCCTTCGATGGGCTTGTTGCGTACCACGGAAAGGCAGATGCCGAGCACGGTCCGAGTGTCGCGCGGATCGATGATGCCGTCGTCGCTGATCGCGCCGCTGGCTTCGAGCGCGACCGAGCCGCGTTCCTGCGCATCTTCGACGGCGGCGCGGATCTGGGCGTCGACTTCTTCATCGAAAGGTTCGCCTTTGCGCGCAGCCTGACCGCGGCGGACGATCGACATCACGCCGGCGATCTGCTTGCCGCCCATCACCGCAATCTTGGCACTCGGCCAGATGAACGTGAAGCGGTTGTTGAAGGCGCGCCCCGACATCGCGTAGGTGCCCGCACCGTACGAAGCACCGACGATCACCGTGAGATGGGGGACTTCCGAGTTGGTCACCGCATTGATGAGCTGCGACCCCTTCTTGATCATGCCCGCCTGCTCGTATTCCTTCCCGACGATGAAACCGGTGAGGTTTTGCAGAAACAAAAGCGGCACATCGATCTGGTTGCAGAGTTGTACGAAGTGCGCGCCCTTCTCGGCCGCATCGGGATAGATGACGCCGTTGTTGCCGAGGATGCCCACCGGATAACCGTGGATCGACGCGAAGCCGCAAACCAACGTCGGCCCGTAACGCGGCTTGAAATCCTCGAAACGCGAGCCGTCTACGATCCGCCCGATCACATCGCGGATCTCGACGGTGCGACGCAGGTCTTTGTCCATGATGCCGAGCAGTTCTTCGGGATCGAGCACCGGAGGATCGGCGCGCAGCGCGGGCTCGGGGCCCGGCTTCCGCCAATTCAAGTGCGAAACGATTTCGCGGCACATGCGCAGCGCATCGGGCTCGTCTTCGGCGAGGTATTCGCCGAGACCCGAGATGTCCACGTGCATCTGTGCACCACCGAGCGTCTCGTCATCGGAGTCCTCGCCGGTCGCCATCTTCACGAGCGGCGGCCCTGCCAGGAAAATCTTCGACTGCTTTTTGACCAGTACGTTGTAGTCGGACATACCGGGCTGGTATGCACCGCCCGCCGTCGACGAACCGAACACGACGCAGACGGTCGGGATCTCGAGTTTCGAGAGTTCGATCATCTCGTAGAAGAACCGTCCCGATTCGGCGAAATGGTCGACCTTGGCGCTTCCGGCGGTACTTTCGGCGTCCTTCTTGTCTGACGAACCGCGCCTGCGCAGATCGGCTCCCGCCGATTCGACGAAGCTCACGTACGGGAGGCGATTATCGCGAGCGATCTCGAGAGCGCGCATCCACTTCTTTGCGACATAAGGGGTGAGCGCACCGCCCAGCACCGTCGGGTCATTGGCAAAGATGATGCACTCGACACCCGCGATCACACCGATCCCGATGATGGCACCACCACCGATCGTGTAGGACGAGTTGTATGCGGCCAGCGGGCTGATCTCGAGGAAGGGTGTATCGGGGTCGAGCACCAGACCCACCCTCTCGCGGACCGGAAGTTTGCCACGCTTGGCGAGACGCTCGTGGTGGTACGCGCCACCCCCGAGTTCGGCCTCGTCGAGCAGCGCCTCGATCTCTTCGAGTTTCTTCAACATCGCCTCACGGTTTTCGCGGAACTCGGGCGAGCGCACGTCGACTGTGGTCCGAAGAGGCGGAGCGAGCAGAGCGGGTTGCATGGCGATCCTGTATTCCGTTGCGCCGGCGATCGGCCGACGGCCGCCCAGCAGCGGGCGGATGACTGTATTGACGCAGAGGTAACAGATAGGGTAATAACGGGCAAGAAATATTTTCCTGACGATGTTGGGGCCGATCGGCGACCGCCATCCGCCAAACGAGACCGGTAGAAGGAAAGAACGGATCAACGAAACGCACGGAGGGAAGCGACATGGGCGAGGTCCGGCTCGAGACGGCCGACGGAATCCTGACAGTCACACTGGCCGAGATCGAGAGCCGCAATTCACTCGGTGCCTCGGTCGTCAACGGGCTTCACGACGCGATCGTCCAGGCCAACGCGGACCCCGAAATTCGTGCGGTCGTCGTCACCAACGAGGGGACTACGTTCTGCGCCGGCGCGAACTTGAAGGAGAGATCGGGGGCCGCCCAAGGCGCCGCACCCAAGGTGGGGTTCGAGGAACTGCTCGGCGAAATCCAATGTTCTCCAACACCCGTGCTCGGCAAGATCCGCGGCCACGTCGTCGGCGGCGGCAACGGCCTGGCGGCAGCACTGGATATCGCGATCGCACAAGACGATGTGAAGTTCGGCTTTACCGAGGTCCGGCTCGGCGTCGCGCCGGCCATCATCTCAGTCGTATGCCTCCCCAAGATGCGTCACGGCGAAGCCATGGAGGCGTTCTTGCGCGGCCATCGCTTCCCTGCCGCGCGGGCCGCCGAACTCGGGTGGA
>JAJDAM010000761.1 GCA_029261905.1 Deltaproteobacteria bacterium | reverse complement strand
GGATTCGGAGGGCCTGGACTCGGTAGACATGGTTCCTTCCGGCGGATTGTCGCTGTGAGATCGCTTTCGCGCCAAGAGATCGCGCTGCTGGGTCAAGCCTGTGCGATCAGTGCTTCGAGTCGCTCGAACGCGGAGTCGAGCTGGCTCGGGTCGCTGCCGCCTGCCTGCGCGAAGTCCGGGCGACCGCCGCCTTTGCCACCGACGATCTGCGCGATTTCGCGGATCAGGTCGCCCGCGCGACATCGATCCGTCAGATCTTTCGTGACACCCAGTGCCAGCGACACGCGGCCGTCCTCTTCCGCGGCCAGCAGCACCACACCGCTCTTCAGTTTGTCACGCAACTGATCGACCATCCCGCGCAAATCCTTGGCGCCGACACCGTCGACGCGGGTCGCAATGACCTGGATACCGCCAATCTCCTTGGCAGAACCGCTCAGATCCTTGGACGCCTCTCCGCGCTGCTCGGTTCGGAGGCGCTCGATTTCTCGTTCAGCGCCACGACGTTCGTCGAGGAGTTTTTCGACGCGGGTCGAAACCTCGGAAACCGGGCTCTTCAATAAATCCGCAACACGTTTCAGTGTCCGCTCCTGCCGGCGGAGGTGATCGAGCGCTCCGAGCCCGGTGAGCGCCTCGATCCGACGCACACCTGCGGCGATGCCCGATTCCGAAACGATCTTCAGCAGGCCGATGTCGCCGGTTGCCCGGGCGTGGGTCCCGCCGCACAACTCGGTCGAGAAATCGCCGAACTGCACGACACGCACGAGATCGCCGTACTTCTCTTCGAATATCGCGACCGCGCCAGATTCGATCGCTTCGGGATACGACATCTCCCGCGTGGTGCCCTCGACGTTCTGTTCGATCCAGTCGTTGACGATGTCCTCGATGGATTCGATCTCTTCTTCGCGCAGCGGCGCATCGTGCGTAAAGTCGAAGCGCAGCCGATCCGGTCCGACCTGGGAGCCCTTCTGCATGGCCTGAGGTCCCAGCACGTTTCGCAGTGCCGCGTGCAGCAGGTGGGTGCCCGAGTGATTCCGAACCGTCGCGGCACGAAGCCCCGTTTCTACTTCGAGTTCGACCGCCGAATCGACGTATACATCGCCGTCGAGAACGATGCCGCGGTGAACCACCAACTGACCAGAGGGTCGTTGTGTGTCGTGAATTTCGACGCTGCCGGTCGCGGTCCGCAGCAATCCGCGGTCACCGACCTGACCGCCACTCTCGGCATAAAAGGGCGTCTGATCTACCACGACCTCCACTTGATTTCCGCGAGTCGCCGATTCTCGGCTTTCTCCATCGACGAGCAGCGCGCGCAGCGTCGACTCGCCGCGCAGTGACCCGTAGCTGAATTCGGTCGAAAGGTCCGCGGACAGTTCGCCATAAATCGCTTCGACACGCGCATCGCCAGACCCCTTCCACGCTGCGCGCGCGCGTTGGCGCTGGACATCCATCGCGGAATCGAAGCCAGACTGGTCCAACTCGAATCCGCGGCTGCGCAAGATGTCTGCAGTGAGATCGAATGGAAACCCGAACGTGTCGTACAGCTTGAAGGCCGAGTCGCCCGGAAGCATGTTCGCTCCCTTCGACTCCAACGTGTCGATCTCAGACTCGAGCAGCGAAAGTCCCTTGGAGAGCGTCTCGAGAAACCGTTCCTCGTCGCGCTGAATTCGGCTGGCGATGTAGGCCCGTCGTTCGTTGAGTTCCGGATAGGCGCCGGACATTTCGTCGATCACCGCGTCGGCAACCTGGTACAGGAACGGCCGCTCGAGGCCCAGCAACACACCGTGACGTGCCGCTCGCCGCAGGATTCGCCGCAGAACGTACCCTCGGCCGTCGTTGGAAGGCAGAATTCCGTCCCCGATCAAGAACACCAGAGCCCGCGCGTGATCCGCGATCACGTTCATCGAGACGTCGTTTTCGGCGTCCGATCCGCGCGCGACACCGGATAGATCCTGGACGCGATCGAAGATCCCTTTGAACAGGTCGATGTCGTAATTCGAGGCGACACCCTGCAAGATGGCCGAAACCCGCTCGAGCCCCGCACCGGTATCGATGGAGGGCTTCGGAAGCGGCGTCTGGTTTCCCGCCGCGTCGCGATTGAACTGCATGAACACCAGGTTCCAGATTTCGAGCCAGCGCCCGCAATCGCACGAGGGATCGCAGGGCTGACTCGTGCAACTCGGATTGACGCCGAAATCGATGTGGATTTCCGAGCACGGCCCGCAGGGTCCGGTATCTCCCATCGACCAGAAGTTTTCTGCTTCGTCGAGCCGGATGATCCGCTCGGGCGCGAGACCAATGCCGTCGCGCCACAGATCGTGGGCCTCGTCGTCCTCCCGGAAGACCGTGACGTACAACCGGTCCGCGTCGATCGCGAAGGCCTCCGTCAGGAGTTCCCAAGCCAGCTCTATGGCTTCGCGCTTGAAGTAGTCGCCGAACGAAAAATTGCCGAGCATTTCGAAGAAGGTGTGATGCCCCGCGGTTCGGCCGACGTTGTCGAGATCGTTGTGTTTTCCCGATACCCGCATGCACTTTTGCGATGTCGCGGCGCGAGGGTACACGGGGGCTTCCAGTCCAAGAAACGTGTTCTTGAACGGCACCATCCCCGCGTTGGTGAAAAGCAGGGTCGGATCCCCTTTGGGAACCAACGACGCACTCGAGACGACCTTGTGATTCTTCGCTTCGAAAAAGCGCAGAAACGTCTCTCGAATCTCAGCAGCGCTCAGCGCCATGATCTCTCCAACCCTCCGGTATCACGCAGGAATCCGCCACTATAGCGCGCACCAACAGCTTGGCCTGCACAACAAACGGCGAGCCCCAGCAAGAACCAACCAACTCGAGCAGACCAACGTCTCGCCGCACGCTGTGGCTCAAGTGCGGCTGGGGCCCAGCAAGAACCAAGCGGCTCGGGCAGACCAAGGTGTGGCTGGGCGCCGTGGCTCAAGTGCCGCTGGGCCCCAGCAGGGACCAAACGGCTCGGGCAGACCAAGGTGTGGCTGGGCTAGAAGCGCTGAATGAAGTCGTCGTCCACGGCTTCTTCGGCCGGGGCTTCGTCCTTTGCCTCTTGCTCGGCGGGTTCGTTCTCGTCGGTCTCGAAATCGTCCCATGTGCCATCGGACGTCGAAGCGATGCCACGGAACCGCAGCGCGAAGTCATCCGGGTTCGAGACGTGCTTCAGAGCCTCGTCGTAGGTCACCAGATCCTGCTTCACGAGCTGCATCAGCGATTGGTCGAAGGTCTGCATCCCGTAAGTCGTAAAGCCCTTCGCGATCGCATCGTTCAGCTCTTTGGTGCGGTCTTTGTCGGCAATGCACTCGCGGACGCGCGCCGTCGAAATCAAGACCTCGAGCGCAGGCACACGGCCCTTGCCGTCCGCGCGTGGTACCAGGCGTTGAGAAACCACAGCCTTCAGAATCGCTGAGAGCTGCAACCGAACCTGCTTTTGCTGGTACGGAGGAAAGACCGAAATGATTCGGTTGATGGTTTCGGTGGCATCCAGGGTGTGCAGGGTGCTCATCACCAGGTGACCGGTCTCCGCCGCGGTCAGCGCCGTTTCGATCGTCTCGAAGTCGCGCATCTCGCCCACCAGAACCACGTCCGGGTCTTGCCGCAGTGCTGCGCGCAGAGCATTCGAAAAGCTCTGTGTATCGACTCCGATCTCGCGCTGGTTCACGATCGATCTGCGATCTCGAATCAAGAACTCGATCGGGTCTTCGATCGTCATGATGTGACAGGTGCGATTCGAATTGATGTAGTCGATCATTCCGGCCAGCGTCGTCGACTTGCCGGACCCCGTCGTACCGGTGACGAGCACCAAGCCGCGCTGCTCCATCGCAATTCGCTCGATCACCTTCGGCAGGTGCAGATGTTCGATCGACTTGACACCGAACGGGATCACGCGAAACACGATGCCGACGGTTCCGCGCTGCTGAAAAACGTTGACTCGGAAGCGCCCCAAACCGGGGATTCCGTACGCCAGGTCGACTTCGCGAGTCTCCTCGAAGCCCTGCTTCTGCATCGGATTCATGATTCCGAAGGCCATCTTGCTCAGGTCTTCGGGCGCCAGCCGATCGCCGTTTTTCAACGGAACCAGCGCGCCATCGACGCGAAACATCGGCGGCAGACCCGGCTTCAAATGAATATCCGAGGCGCCCCCTTTCAGCGCAATCTTCAGGATGTCGTTCAGCTCCACGCAGGGTCCCCCGAGACCAGCCTATCGGCCGCTACCGCCGGTTTAATCGTCCGGATACGGCTGCGCCTTGAGCCCTCGTCCAATTCGGTTCGTGTTCTCGGAACGCGATCGAACCTCTGCACTCAGGTTAAAGCCGGATCTTGTCGATTGGGTAAATCCCCGAGTCTTCCCCGGGGAAAGCGAGGAGAAATGCGCATGGCGGTAGTGGCGGGGGATGCCATTCCGAACCGAGGCTACGCAGCGAATGCCCGAATCCGGCTACTGGGCCTCCTCAGCCTGGCAATTGCGCTGCTGGTGCAGACTTCCTGTGTGGTGCTCCCGATTCGGGTCGCCTCCGGCGTATCGGGACGAGTCATCGACCGATCGACTGGCGAGCCGTTGCCCGATGCGCTGGTCGTTGTCCGATTCGAGGGACACTACGATGATGTGCTGCCGGATCGCGCCTTGCTCGGACATCGTGAGGCGAAGACCGATGCGTCTGGGCGCTTCTCGATCGGCGCGATCGTTCGTCCGGGCCTTTCGGTGTGGCCGGCCTACCAGACCGAGGCTCGGTTCGTCGCCGTCCTCAAAGACGGATACCGATGCGCCCGCCCCCGCGCCCTCGGTCGCGCGATAGATCCCGCCGGCGATCCAGACGAAGGGATTCAGATTCGACTCGACGCAACGGTCGACAGCTATGCGCAGCGCCAGACCTGTCGACCGGTTGCCGCTGCGCGCGGCGAGGCCGTGGAGTACATGGCGGCCTGGCGTGCGCTGTACCCGACCGCTGACGTCGCCGATCGTTCCGAAATCAACCGTGTGCTGGCTGCGCGCTCCTCTTTCGGATTCGGTCAGAACTGCAGCGGGCCCATCCTCGACCTCGCACTGGCTCCCGACGGCCGAAGGGCCGCCTTTGTAGTCTCGGGTGATGCCAACGCATCGGTTCGAATCCTCGAATTGCAGGGCAGCCGCAACGCAGTCTCCGTTTCGCATGAGATGCAATCGGCTCTCCAACGCCTGGCGTGGACTAAATCGGGCGATCTGGTCTTGTGGGAACCCGCACTCAACTCGCCGCAGCTACTGTCGCCGTCTGGGTTTTCGCCCGGCCGGTTCGAACAGATCTGGTCCACTACCGGGCCAGCCAAACTGGCAACGGACGCGGCTCGAATCGAGCCTTCGTCGGCCCTCGACCCGATGAACTGGACGGACGAAGATGATGCGCGCTGGATGGGCCGCTCGTTCGTGATGAATCAGCTTCCCGATCCCGAAACCGGACTTCCCAGCGACGAACTGCGAGTGCACCGCGATGATGGGTCGATCTACACGTTGGCGTTGCCGGGCGAACCGTGCGGAACTCCCGGTCGCTTCGGTCGTCCCCACTACCGGATCGCCGCAGATGGCCGGTCGAGCCTCGACCTGCGATTCGTCGAAGGCGGATGTCACGTCGTCCAGACCGACCTGGAAAGTGGAAAATGGACGACCATCGACGGTGTCGACGAGCCCGGGGTCTGCAGTTCATCGCGTCGTGTTCCTGCTACGCATCTGGCCGCTGCAGTACGGGGCTACGTTCGCGAAGTCGAAGCGATCGCCACCCAGACGGGTGCGGACCCGTCGGCCGCGTACGCGTTGCGAATCGAATCAAATGGCACGCAGCTCGATTCCCGGGATTTCCACGGCGAGGTCGTTACCGTCGACATTCCGCGGTTCCCGCTCACGACGCCACTGCGACGAATCGAAGTGTCGATCCTTGGATCGGCACCCCGAGTACAAGGCAGTGAGGACGGTGCTCGGGGTAGCTCGCACGACCGCTCTCAGGACAATGCTCAGGACAACGCTCAGGACAACGCTCAGGGCCTCGAGCCGCTCTAGAGCACACCGGTTACAGGCGGCTTCGTTGCGGCTCGAGGCTTTCGGTGGTCGCGAATCTGTCCCGGTTTCTCGCGACTTTCTGGGCGTGGATCAATCGGCTGCTTCGGGCTCACCGCCGTCATCATCCGCAACCTGCGCGGGTTCTACGGCCCGGCTAGTCGCCGACGTCAGCCTCTTGAGCCCCTTCGCGGCGTACACCGCGTCGGCCAGATGCTCGCAAGCGTCGGGATTGTCCTTCAGGAAGCGGCGCGCGTTTTCGCGCCCCTGGCCGATGCGCTCGTCGTTGTACGAGTACCAGGAGCCGCTCTTCTCGACGATTCCCTCATCGACACCGAGATCGAGCAGGTCTCCCTCCATCGATATCCCCTCGTTGTAGAGAATGTCGAATTCGGCTTGGCGAAACGGCGGCGCGACCTTGTTCTTCACCACCTTGACACGGGTTCGGTTACCGACGACCGCGTCACCATCCTTGAGTGCTGCGATTCGCCTGATATCGAGTCGCATCGAAGAATAGAATTTGAGCGCATTGCCACCGCTGGTCGTCTCCGGGTTTCCGAACATCACGCCAATCTTCATCCGAATCTGGTTGATGAAGATCACGGTCGCGTTCGATTTCGAGACGGTTCCCGTGAGCTTTCTCAGCGCCTGGCTCATCAGTCGCGCTTGAAGACCCACATGGTGGTCCCCCATTTCTCCTTCGATTTCGGCTCGCGGGACCAGTGCTGCAACCGAGTCGACGACGACGAGGTCAATTGCTCCCGAGCGCAACAACACATCGACGATTTCGAGCGCCTGCTCTCCGGTATCCGGTTGAGAGACCAACAGGTCTTCGATGTTCACACCGAGCTTGCGCGCGTAACCGATATCGAGTGCGTGCTCGGCATCGATGAACGCCGCCACACCGCCGTTCCTCTGGATGGCGGCCACGGCGTGCAGCGTCAGTGTCGTCTTGCCGCTGGATTCCGGTCCGAAGATCTCGATCACGCGCCCGCGCGGATAACCACCGATGCCCAGAGCCAGGTCGAGGCTCGGGGATCCCGATGAAAAGAACTCCACATCCGGGTCGACACCATTCCCGCCCATTTTGAGAATCGCACCTTTGCCGAACTGCTTTTCGATCGTGGAAACCGCGAGCTCGATCGCACGCGCTTTGTGGTTGCCCGAATCACTCGATCCGATCGGACTCACGTTCGAACTCAGCTTCGACTCTGAACCGGACTTGGCGCCGCGTCCCTTCTTCGAATTGAGTGCCATATTTCACATCCTCCAGCCGCCTGTTTGGATCTTCTGATCCGTTGTGTGATTTTCCAACAGGATGTCCGCCGTGTTGAACGTCCCGATGCCTGTGTTCGGTCCTCGATGCCCCTTGCCTGGTTCTTCTTGGTCTTTTCTAGTTCTTTCTAGTTCTTTCTAGTTCTTCCTGGTTCTTCCTGGTTCTTCCTGGTCGTTCCTGGTCGTTCCTGGTATTGGGTGGCTCGCGTTTCTGGATCGCATTCTCAATCTCTCGATATCAGTGGCCGTGTTCGGGGTGCCTTTTCACTCGAGAAGCGTGCCACTCGAGAGGCGTGCCACTCGAGAGGCGTGCGAACTGTCAGAAAGGCCTCCGATGGGGACGCGTTCGATCGGGGTATATTGCGCTCCGGACGGGTGCAGATCACTTTTGAACAGCACTGCGTCGTTCACGATGCAACCTTCGCCAAGTGCTGTGACGTCACCGGTCACAGCAGGAAACTTTTTGCCTCGAAGTCGTCCCAGCGTGAGGTGCGGGCGAAATGGCCGCGACTCGGGTGCGATTCCGGCAGCCTCGACGCCCCGCTCGACGGCCCCAGCAAGTTCTTCCAGCGCTTCGCCCGGGCCCACATCGAGCACCATGAATCCCGGACGCCGACGCGAGGGGAAGAGCCGCACACCTCCCAGCTCCAAACGGAACGGCCGTAGTTGGGCGGTCTGCCTGTGAACACAACGGGTGACCGCCTCGATTCGCGTGCGCTCGACATCGCCGATGAAGCGCAGCGTCACGTGGAACGACTCTTCGCGAACCCATCGCACCGCATTTCCGTTCGGTGCTTCCTGCAATGCCCGCACCGACCTGGCCGCGGCAGTGCGCGCGCGTTCGTCGAGTTCGATCGCGAAGAAGACGCGCAGCATTTCCACAGGCGCGTCCTCGGACGTTCCAGAAGTACGATCGGAAACGTAGTCGGCGCCATCGCTCACTCCGGCTTCTCCGACGCTGCCCCATCTCCTCGACTCGGAAGCGATCGCCGCAACAGGGTCGGTCCGACGAGTTCCGCTCCAATCATCGTGCGTCGCACCCAGTCGAGGGCGACTTGTGCGGTGAGCTGCCGATGGCGAGTTCGATCGAGCGGAAACACGAACGCCTCCGCATGGGTTTCGCCCTCTTTCGCGAGCGCGACATGCACCAGTCCAACCGGCTTGCTGTCGCTGCCGCCGCCGGGGCCCGAAATCCCGGTGGTGGCGACCCCGATGTCCGCGCCCAGTCGCTTGCGTACACCCTCCGCCATCAGCCGAACGACTGGGTCGGAAACGGCACCGTGCTCCGCGAGCACGGCCTCGGGAACTCCGAGAAGTTCGGTCTTGGCCTCGTTCGCATAGGCGACGACCCCGCCGAGGAAGTAGGCCGATGCCCCCTCGTTGTCGGTGATTTTCTGCGCAATCAGCCCACCCGTGCACGACTCGGCGACCGCAATCGTGACTCCGCGCTCGGTGAGAAGCTGTCCGACGACCGATTCCAGTGTTTGCTCACCCTCGGCATACACGAGTGGCCCCAGACGTTTGCGGATGGCATCGCAGATGCCGTCGAGTTCGGCCTCCGCCTCTACTGCGGTGGCCGCTCTTGCCAGCGGTCGCAGGAAGTTGTCTGGAAACGAGGTTCGAAAGCCGAGAGAGACGTCTCCGGACGCAGCAATGTCCTTCAGCTCGTGATCGAGCGTCGACTCGCCCATTCCGAACGTCCGCAGCAGCCGGGCGCGCACCACTCCCCCGGCCGAGAAGCTTTCAGCGATGCGCGGCAGCACCTGCTCGTCCATCATCCGGTGCAACTCGCGAGGCACACCCGGCATGCAAAAGAATCTCGTCGTGCCGGCCTGCATCGCGAAACCCGGCGCGGTTCCGATCGGATTGGCCAGGATGTCGGCGCCTTGTGGGAAATAGGCCTGCTTCGCATTGTTCTCGGACATTTCGCGTCCGACCGAACGGAAGAACGCTCGAATGCCCTCGAGCGCCTCGTCGTCGAGAACCAACTCTCGACCGAAGGTCTCGGCGAGGACCTCGGTCGTCAGATCGTCTCGCGTCGGACCGAGACCGCCCGACACGAGCGTGATCTCACTACGCGCCGCAGCACGCCGAAACGCATCGATCATGTCGTCCGGATCGTCGCGTACCGACGCGTGAAAATGGGTCTCGATATTCAGAGCGAGTAGGCGATCGGACAAGAATGACTTGTTGGAATCCACGATTTCGCCGCGCAGAAGCTCGTCGCCGATCGTCAAGATTTCGGCCTTCACGGCGTCGACCCGGCAGCCACGAGTGAAATGGCGGCCATCACGATCGCGCCGAGAACACCGGCTGCGACATCATCGAGCATCACGCCGGCCCCGCCTGCGAAGTTTTTTTCCGCCCACGACACAGGCCCCGGTTTCCAGATGTCGAACAGGCGAAACGCGAAGAAGCCGGCAGCCAGCAGTGGCAGTGACCGCGCACCGGCCGCTCCATCCAGGACCAGAAGCGGAGCCAGCGTGACGAGTTGGCCGACCACCTCATCGATGACGATGCGGCCATCATCGTGCTGGCCGAACACGCGTTCCGCGTAGTCGGCCGACCAGATCCCGAGCACCAACAAGCCCGACAACGTGATCGTGAACAGGACCGGGTCCAGACCCGCCAGCAGCAGAAACAACAGGACACCGACCGCGGAACCAAAGGTTCCGGGCGCCACCGGCATGTAACCGGCCCCTCCAGCCGTCGCGATGCCGAGCACCAGCAACCGAGGTGGCCCGATGTACGGACCTTCCGCGATCTTCGGGTTTTCTTTAATCAACTCAGGCATTTAGAAGCGCAGCCTGATTCGAAGACAACCCGGATCATCGATCATCGACTCGATCATTGGTGTGATCGGTGCTTGGTCGTTTCGCACATTCACTTCGGGAATGGTACGCGGCTGGAGGACCGCGCTAGAAAGTCGACACCGCGTGTGGGGGGTGTCGCTCGGGTCAGAGTACTCCCGGCAAGCTTGGCGAGTCAACGACAAAAAGCGAAAAAAACGTGAAAGTCCGTGTTCGTGGAAAATGCTCTAGATTGCATCTGGATGGGTGAGATCGATGAGTGAAATGGGACCGATTCTCGGAGTCGATCTCGGCAGCAAACGAATCGGCTTGGCGATTTCGGATTCGGGGGCAAGCATCGCGTTCCCCGCGGGCAACCTCGAAAGCCGGGGCCGAGCGCAGGACATCAAGACGCTGACTGCGATGATTCGGGAGAGAGGCGTTTCACGGGTGGTAGTAGGATTGCCGATACACCTCACGGGCCGAGCCAGTTCCGGCTCCGAAGCCGCACGTAAGTTCGCGGATGAACTGGCTCGCACAACAGGACTCCCTGTCGATCTGCTCGACGAACGCTGGACGACTCGCGCTGCGGACCTGTCGCTCGACGAGTCGAAGCGAGGTCGCAAGCAGCGACGGCAGGCCGTGGATTCGGTCGCGGCGACATTGCTGCTTCGCACTTATCTCGAGCGACGAACCCATTCACCGCAAGAGGATTCGGGATGAGTCGCTCGACGCGTTGGATCTTGCTCGGATCGACGGTTCTTTCACTCGCCATCGCAGCTTCGGCTGTCGCGTTCGTGCGATGGTCGCTCTCCCCGATCGTGGCGTCCGGACCGACGACGCTGTTCTGGGTCGAGCGGGGGGACAGCCTCGGCGAGGTCGCTCGAAACCTGGAAGCGCGAGGACTGATCCGGAATGCGTTCGTCTTCAACCTGTTGGCTCGATACCGCGAGCTGGCAGGCTCGCTGCGGGTGGGCGAATACGAACTTTCGGCGGCGTACTCGGCCGAGCAGACGCTGGATCGGATCGTCAGCGGCAAGGTCGCCACCTTCGCGGTCTCGCTGCCCGAGGGACTGACGGCGGCCGAGGTGGGTGAGCGCCTCGAAGCAGCGGGCCTGGCGAATGCGGCCGAATTTCGGGCCTCGGTCACAACACCGGCCACCGCGGCTGCGCTGGGTGTCGAGGGTGCGACCCTCGAGGGATATCTGTTTCCCGAGACCTACCGACTTCCGCATCGGCTTTCGGCCGACGAAGTCGCGAAGGTGATGGTCGACCAGTTTCTGACCGTGTGGCGCGAGATCGAGCCGATGGCGCGGGCTCAAGGGCTCTCGATGCGCGAAGTCGTCACGCTGGCGTCGATTGTCGAAAAGGAAACCGCGGCCCCAGAAGAGCGCCCCCTGATCGCGGCGGTGTTTCGAAATCGGCTCGAGCGTGGGATGCGGCTCGAGACCGATCCGACGGTGATCTACGGCATTGTGAACTTCGACGGAAACCTGCGTCGGCGCGACCTCGAAGACGCTTCGAACCCCTACAACACCTACAAGATCGCGGGGCTGCCACCGGGTCCGATCGCAAATCCAGGCGCTGAGGCGCTGCGCGCCGTGGTCAACCCAGCCGATAGCGACTATCTGTTCTTCGTCTCGAAGAACAACGGAACCCACACGTTCTCGAAAACCTTCAGCGAGCACCAGCTCGCGGTCGACCAGTACCAACGCAGGAGGCGAACGCGGTGAGCCCCCCCGATCCCGATCATTTCTACAACGAACAGATCCCGACACAATGGAACCGGATGCTCGACGCGCAGCAGGAGCTCGGGGAAGCGGGGCGCAGCGTCTTCGAAGGCATGATCGCCGTTGATGCCACCATTCGGGTCGACATCGTGGACGAGGGCAACAGCTACTTCATGAACATCGAAGCCGGCCGCATGCGCGCCGGCGACGAGGCTGCCCACGCGCCGTTTCTGACGTTGATCCAGAGTCGCGCGGCATTCGAACGCCTCGCGGCCGAGGCGGGCGACTCCGCAATGGCACTGCTCGGTGGCCTGTCGGGACTGGCGGGTGAGATGAAACTCACGCAGCAGCGGATCGACAACCTGAGCGACGTCAAGGGGCTGCTTCAGTTCATCGTCACCGGTGATGACGGTTTCGACCTGCTGACCCAGTTCGGTACCGATCCCATCCCCGCAGAGCCTGCCACGACGATTTCAGTCGATGCCGACGCCTACCGTGATCTTCGCAGCGGTGACCTGAATCCCCAGGATGCCTTCATGAACGGGCGAATCAAGATCGAAGGCGACATGCAGATGGCGATGCAACTCGCGCTGGCGGCGATCTCGCCGGATTGAGAGGCGCGGCATCTGCTCAGTCGAGCGCGACGCTCTTGAGCAGTGCCAGGTCGTCGAGAGCCCGACCCGCACCGTGGACGACCGCGGTAAACGGATCCTCGCTGCGCAGGATCGGCAACTTCGTCTCCTGCCTCAAGACGACGTCCAGGTCACGCAACAGCGAGCCACCGCCGACCAGCATGATTCCGCGATCGACGATGTCGGCCGCCAATTCTGGCGGTGTCTTTTCGAGTGTCAGGTGAACCGTTTCGACGATCGCGTGAATGGTCTCGACCAACGCCTCGCGAATCTCTTCGCTCGACGCAGCCACGACTTTCGGAATCCCGGCGACCAGATCGCGGCCCTTGAGGTCCATCACTTCTGTTTTGCCCTCGTGGGACGCAGTCGCGATCGTCAGCTTCACCTGCTCGGCCGTGCGCTCGCCGATCAACATGTTGTACTTCCGCTTGACGTAGTTGATGATCGCCTCATCCATGGTGTCGCCGCCGGTCCGGATCGATCGGGACGTGACGATGCCGGAAAGGGAAATCACCGCTACGTCTGTCGTTCCGCCACCGATATCCACCACCATGTTTCCGGTCGGTGCGGTGACGTCGAGCCCGGCCCCCATGGCTGCGGCCATCGGCTCTTCGATCAGATAGACCTCGCGGGCACCAGCCGACAGCGCGGACTCTCGTACCGCTCGCTTCTCGACACTGGTGATGCACGGTGGCACACAGATCACGATCCGCGGTCGCACCAACTTGCCGCGATTGTGGGCGCGTTGAATGAAGTAGCGGAGCATCGCCTCGGTGATTTCGAAATCAGCGATGACGCCGTCCTTGATCGGGCGGATCGCGCGAATGTCGCCCGGCGTACGACCCAACATTGCTTTGGCGTCGTGGCCGACTGCGAGCACACGATCACCACGACCGCTCGGGTCTTTGGTCACCGCTACGACGCTCGGTTCGGAACAGACCAGTCCCTTGCCCTTCACGTAGACCAGCGTGTTCGCTGTGCCCAGATCAATGGCGAGGTCGTGTGAAAAGAATCCTGCGAATAGGTCGGTGAGCATGCGAAATGGATCTCCGAAGGCGCCGTGGGGCTACACGCAGCCCGCATGGGGTCTACGGGCGTTATCGGCAGGAGGCGGCAGAAATTGAGCGAAACGGCCGCGGAACAAGCGAATTCAGGCTGCGCTTCGGTCGGAGGCCATGCGCAGCGTGCGCGCAGTCGCATAGGGAACCCAGCGAGATCGCAACGCAATGGTGCGCCTTGCGCGCGCGGGTCGGGGGCTCCGGAGGTTGTCGAGATGGGCCGGTCGGGCTACTGGCTGGCGAGCCTACTCGCCGATCGGGTCCCTTTGGACCAGTTCATCGAGTGCGCCGAGCTGGCTCTGCAGGTCGGAAACGGCACCCCGAATTTCGACCAATCGCCCTTCGTAGGCGTCGATCTGGCCATGCGCCGTCGCGAGTTCACCGGTCAATGCGGTGACCTCTTCGTTGAGCTCAGCGACCTGCTGCGTCTGGTATGCCGCCGCGATTGCACATACGAACACCAGAACCGCGAGAATCCAGAATGCCATCGGCACGTTCTTGCGCGAGTCGGCGGCGGGCTCGGGCGAATCAGAGACGGGTTCGACGGCTACGAGTCGGGGACGGGGGCGGGGGTCTGTCACGCGAGCTTACCTCGGCGAAATCAAGATTGGATGACGAGTTTCGACAGGCTCGTCTTGCGCAGGTTCGTTTTCTGGATGGTACGGACGAGTTCAGCCACTTTCTCGATATCGGTTTCGAACGGATTGTTGCAGATTACCCGTACGTTGAGCAGGTTGCCCAACCGAATGTTCGACCAATCGAGGTCGTACTGGATCGAGTTCTGGCGTGCGAGTTTGATGAATTCACCGCGCATCCGGGCACGCGTGTCATGCGGCGGTTCGGTCTTGGCTGCATCCACTTCTTCATCGTTGAGCAGGCGCTCGACACGCCCTTTCCGTTCGAGCAGATAGTAGATGCCTCGATCTCGGCGGATGTCGTGGTACTGCAGGTCGAGCATGAAGATGCGCGGATCGCTCCACGACTTCCCCTTCGCATCGATATAGCCCTGGATCATCTTGCGCTTGATCAGCCAATCGATCTGCGTGTCGAGGTCGTCCGGATTGTCGTCGAGCCGGTCGAGCACGTACTGCCACATCTCGACCGCCTGGCGCAGCTCGTCGCTGACCGGATACTGCTCGCTGTACTTCTGCGCCATCTCGCAGTATTCGCGCTGAATCTGTATCGGCGTGTATTCACGGCCGTTGTCGAGGCGCATCTTTCGCTTGCAGGTCGTATCGTACGAAATGTCTTTGATCGCCTTGACCGGATTGCGGAGCGTGAAGTCCTGATTGATGTAGTTGTCCTCGATCATCTGCAACACGATCGCGCACGCACCGATCTTCAGGAAATTCGTGTACTCGCTCATGTTCGAGTCGCCGACGATCACGTGGAGACGGCGATATTTCTCGCGATCGGCGTGGGGCTCGTCTCGGGTATTGATGAGCGAGCGATCGTTCGTCGTGGTACCCGAAATCTTCTGGTAGATGTGCTGCGCGCGCTGGCTCACGCAGTAGTGAACACCGTCCTGGGTTTGAAAGACCTTGCCGGCTCCGGCGTAGATCTGACGGGTCACCAGGAACGGAATCAGCTGCTCGGCGAGGTAGTAGAAATCGACGTCGCGATCGACGAGATAGTTCTCGTGACAGCCGTAGCTGTTGCCCACGAAGTCGGTGTTGTTCTTGAAGATCGATAGCTTGCCGGGG
>JAJDAM010000760.1 GCA_029261905.1 Deltaproteobacteria bacterium | reverse complement strand
GCATCCCGCCCGCAGGTCGGATGCGGGGCCGTTGCGCGGTTGATGCAAGAAAGCCGCTACGCTAGCTTGCCGCGCGCTCTCGAAATCTCGAAAGTATCTGAGATTACAAGTGTTTTCGTCGCAATCCGAGGGCGCACAGGCCCAGCGGCGAAATTGGCAAAATAATCGAGCCAGAGGGTGTTGATTTCGACACTGAATTCGATTCGACACCACTAACAGCAGGATCCTGATTTTCATCACGATCCTCGCGTAGCAGGAGAGTCACGAACGCATGTCAGTCATCAAGGTCCGGGACAACGAGCCTTTCGAAGTCGCGATGAAACGCTTCAAGAAGCAATGCGAGAAGGCCGGTATCCTGAGCGAGCTGAAGCGACGCGAATACTACGACAAGCCGAGCATCCGCAAGAAGAAGAAGGCCGCGGCCGCTCGAAAACGCGCCCTCAAGAAGTTGAGGCGAATGAGTAGCTGACGTTGGGGTTGGCATAGACATAGAGGCGTTCTTTGGGTCGGATTCCCGACGAGATCATTCAGCAAGTACTCGACCGCGTGGATATCGTCGACCTCGTGGGTCGTCATCTGACACTGAAGAAGTCGGGGCGCAACTACCTCGGGCTGTGTCCATTCCACGGCGAGAAGACGCCTTCGTTCAACGTCAATCCAGAACGCAACAGCTTCTACTGTTTCGGGTGTCAAAAAGGTGGCAGTGCGTTCACCTTTTTGATGGAAATGGAGAACCTGACATTCCCCGAAGCGGTGCGAACGCTCGGGCGCGAGTGCGGCGTCGAGATTCCGGAGGGCGATGGTCCCCGGCGCAGCGACACCGAGCAGTTATACCGGGCGAATGAAATCGCCCAGGCCCAGTATCGATCCGGGTTGACGACACCCGGTAACCCCGGCCTGGCGTACCTCGCGCAGCGTGGGATCGACGAGGAACAGATCGCCCAGTTCGAGATCGGTTTCGTTCCCGACCGCTGGGACACTGTGGCCAACGCGCTTCGCGCGGAGGGCATCTCTCCCGAAATCGGCACGCAGGCCGGGTTGCTGATTGAACGGCAATCGAGCGCCGGTAACTCGAATGATCGCTCTTCGGGACACTACGACCGCCTGCGCGGTCGTGTGACGTTTCCGATTCGCGACGTTCGAGGCCGCATCATCGGCTTCGGGGGTCGCGCGATTGGTGAAGACCAGCAACCCAAGTACCTCAATACTCCCGAGACCCCGTTGTTTCGCAAGCGGGAAGCATTGTACGGCTATCCAAACGCACTCCCTGCGATGCGCGGCGAGGGCCGTGCGGTGATCGTCGAGGGATACTTCGACCAGATCGCGCTCTGCCGTGCCGGGGTCGGAAGTGCAGTAGCGACGTGCGGAACGGCACTGACTCCCGAACACGCGCGCGACCTGCAGCGCCGCACACGTGAAGTGGTGTTGCTGTTCGATGGCGACAACGCGGGGCAGAATGCGTTGGTCAAGGCGCTGACGATCCTGCTTCCACACGGTTTGCGGGTTCGCGCAGTCACGTTGCCCGAAAACGACGATCCCGACACGTTTCTGACACGGGAGGGTCCGGCAGCGCTGGAAAACCTGGTTGCGACGGCACCCGAGGCGCTCAACCGGGTGATCGAGCGCGCCACGGCACGAGGCCACAACACGGCCTGGGAAAAGGTCGACGCGGTGACGGAAGTCGCGGAACTGCTCGCATTGGTCGGGAACGCCGTAGAGCGCGGTGACTACGTATCGCGGCTCGCGATGGCGGTGGGGACCGACGTCCCGAGCGTCAATGCGGTGATTCGAGCGCAGCGAACGGGCGAGGACCCGCGGGAAGCCATGCCAGCCGTGCCGCGAAAGTTGTCCAGTGCCGAAGCGGCGGACGAGCGGAATCTCACGAATCTGATCCGGTCGCTGATCGAATACCCCGGCCTGATCGACCGGATACCGCGTGACGAAATGAGCGCGCTGCTGCCGGACGGCGCTGCGCAGGAAGTGGCCGCCGCCCTTCACGCGCGCAGCGGCACCGGTGCGATCGACCTCGATCCGTTCTGCGACCGCTTGTCCGCACCCGCAGCCACGATGGTGCGAAAAATCGCGGTGGCCAACGATGAGCTCGACGAACCGCGCGCCTCCCAGATCTTCGACGACATGATCCGGTGGCTACGCAAACGGCAGCGCCGCCAGAAAAGCGCAGAATTCCAGGATCAGTTGCGCCGCGCAGGCCACGATTGGCGGCCGGTGCTCGAGACGCGCGGAAACCTGAGCTCTGATCTCAGCCCAGATCTCAGCCCAGATCTCAGCCCTGATCTGAAACCAGACATTGAACCCCAACCGAACGCCAGCAGCAGCTCGACTGAACATCCAACATGAATCTGTGAACTCCTGAAACGGTAGCTCGATCAATTGTCGCTCGATACACTCTCGTTCGATAAAGACATTCGTTCGAAAGACTCTCGCGCGATCGAAAAGGAGCCCCCCCATGGCCCCGATCCTTTCTGCAGACACCGAAGGTCCCGAAAAACAAACTCCCAAGCGCGGAAAAAGCAGCGCGGCGAGTACTCGAAAGAACGGTGTAGATAAAGCGAGAGAATCGCTCAACGGTGTAGCGGGCAGTGGCGCACCCGCCGCGTCGAAGTCCCGCACCTCACGACCGCGAGCGGGACGGGAGTTGACGGCCGAGCTGATCA
>JAJDAM010000759.1 GCA_029261905.1 Deltaproteobacteria bacterium | reverse complement strand
CCAACGGCTTTGTGGGTGCCCCCGCCACGTGCTACATGCTGGGGGGCCGGGCTCGTTCGCATGATCTCCCACGGGGGCGCTGGCGGCAGCGCGCCCAGCGCTGCCAAGGCAAGGGCGGCAGCGATGGCCGGTACGCGCAGTGCCGGCTTCGACAGTCCACAAGTTGCCAGCGCGAGCAGCAGATTGGTCGCGCAGGCGAGCTGGACCAGTCCCTCGAACCCCAACGCCGGCAGCAAGAAGAGCCCCGTCGACAGCGCCCCGACGATCGAGCCCAGAGTATTCCAGGAGTAGACCCGCGCACTCGCGGTTGGGGCATCGGAGGCTTCTCGTGCAAGGATCCGCACGGCCAACGGGAAAGTGGCACCAATGAACAGTGCGGCGGGCAACAAGAACGCGGCAGCTACGATCGCGTTCGGCGCCAGTGCGGCATGGGAACTCGCGCCGATCGCGCGTGCCCAATCGGGTGCCCAGCCCAGCGCTGAGTACGCGGTGAGTGACGCCGCCGCTGTTCCGAGTTGAGCGAAAGCAAAGCCGCGGGCAGAGCTTCGTGCATCGTTGGCGAACCGCGAGGCAACGGCGCTCCCCAACGTGATGCCCAGCAGGAAGCTCGCGAGCATCGTGGCGAAGGCATAGACACTTCCACCGAGGATTTGTCCGAGCAATCGGGTCCAGAGCACCTCGAATCCAAACGACACGGCGCCCGATACGGCGATCAGCGGCAGAATCCAACCCCGCCGTGGTTCCTGTCGACTCGGCGTCGTCGGCGCCACTTCCACTTCGATGGCGGGAGCCGAGCGGGCGACGAGCACGGCAACCAGAAAGATCAGGCCGTTGATCAATGCGCCGACATACACGGTGGAGCGAAGCCCGATCGCCGGCAGCAGGAGGAAGGCGGCGGACAGCGTTCCAACCACGGCTCCACCGGTGTTGATCGCGTACAGCAGCGCGATCCGGCTTCCGATCTCTTCTTGTTTTCGGATGGCATAGCGAGCCAACAGGGGCAACGTGATGCCCATGAGTCCAGTAGGAATCGCCAGGATGAGAAACGACGACACCGCATAGAACAGCGTGCCGGTCAGCTGACCCTCATCGGGCGGCGACGACAGGCCTCCGAACAAAAAGACGTAGACCCGAGTGGCCAACCGCAGGCCAAAGGGGACCGCCAGCGCGCACAAGGCTATCCCGAGTTCGAGTGCCCCATAGACGAGTATCGGTCGGCGAATTCGGTCTGCGATGCGGCCCGCAATCGCCGCGCCGCCAGCCAGGCCTGCCATGTAGGCAGCCAATACGCTGACGACGGCGAGCTCGGCCGTGCCGAAAACGAACGCGAACTCACGAAGCCATGCCGTCTGATACAGCAGGGCCGCGAAGCCGGACATCGCAAAGCACAACAGAACCGCCGCGAATTGCCGATCCACTCTCACGCGTGATGCTCCCGGTTTGCGAGCGAATGGCTACGACGAACTCGACGTAAGTTCATCGGATGATCGAATGGCCTCGAGTTGGCTTCGGATTTCCTGAGCGGACGTCGCGTCGGGATCGAGTCGCAACGCGTTTCCGAAGGCCCGTGACGCTTCTCGGTTACGCTTCATCGCCCGCAGAGCCAGCCCGAGATGATAGTGACGCTCGAACGTCGCGGCCTCGCGATTCAGTTGGTCCAGCTCGATCGCGTATCGAAACTGCTGGAGTGCCGCTTCGTTGAGGCCCTTTCGAAGATAGATGTACCCCACGACGTCGGCAGCATTGGCGTCGCGAGACCGGCGCTGCTGGACTTCCTCAGCGAGTTCGAGTGCCCGATCGAGTTCTGTGTCGGTGTCGGCGAGCAGCCGCGCGAGATCTGCCTTGGCACTCAGCAGCTCCGGGTCCGTCGTCCCGAGCTTCTCGAGAATCGGACGAGCGCGATCGGGCTCGCCATTGTGTCGGTAGATTCGGGCAAGTAGTTGGCGAGCGCCGGAGTTCAGGACGCCGGCAGCCTCCGCTTCTTCGAACGACCTCTGCGCCTGAGCAAGTGTCCCCTGTTTCAGATAGATCGAAAACAACAACTCGAGGGCGCCTTCCAGCGTGGGATCCGCTTCGAGTGCGAACAGCGCATCGTGCTCGGCCTTCTCGTACTGCTTCGAATCCGCAAGCGTGCGACCGCGTAGCAATACGATTGCAGCCTGGGCGCGACCCGTCTTCAAGGCCCCATCGAGCCGGGCAATGGCTGCCTGCGTGTTTCCTGCGGCGGTATCGATTCGGGTCAGCTCCTGCAGGACGCCCAAGTCGACCGGGTTCTGATCGAGTGCGGCCATCAGGTACCCGTAGGCGCCGTCGCGATCACGTCCCCCTTCTCTCCGCGCATATTCGGTGGCTGCTTCGGGAATCGGCCTGGGTCCGGAGAGAAGACCCATCAGGAGTTTGCGGCCCTGGTCGCGGCGTCGGATCTCGTACAGGCTTTGCGCCAACATCAGTTTTTCGATGGGCCTGGTGCCCGCTCCGGAGGTTCGCAGTTCCTCGAATGACTCGACGACCTGCTGGAATTCTCCAGTTGCATGTTGAATCCGGGCTCTCAGCCGGATTACATCCGGCGGTGTCGATCCCGATCTGGGCTCGGCTCTTTCGATGGCCGCCGCAGCGTTTGCGAGGTTGCCACGCGCGAGTTCCGAGCTGGCGAGCAGATACTGGATCTGAAGGCTGTCTGCTTCGGCAGCCAGCGCTCTGAGCGATTCTGAAGCCGCCTCATAGCGTCCTTCGGCGATCGCGATCCGCGCGTCGGCTCGACGCGTTACGAGGTCGACGGGATGTCGGTCGAGCATCTCGACGTACGTGGCGCGGGCGTTGGCGAGGTTTCCGCGTTGAATCTGGATCTGCGTGATCTGTTCCCAGAATCCGGGCGCATCCAATCCCGAATCGAGCAATTCTCGCAGATGAGTCAGTGCCCGTTGGGCTTTGCGATTAGAAATCAAGTAGGTGGTGTAGATGAGCTGTGCCGAGATGTCGTTCGGGCGCTTCGCGATGAGTTCCTCCAGGATCGAAAGCCCGTCGCCTCCCCGCGAATCTTCCAGTATCGCAAGGCGGCTCCACGCGAGCAGCTGCTCCGGAGCGTTCTCGATCACCGCGCGTAGCGCCCAATCCCGGTAGACGGGATCCTCCACCTGACGCGAGAACTGGAGTGCCGCTTCGGCGACTTCGAGGCGATCTCGCAGGTTGCCTTTTTCCTTGGCCAGCCGCATCGCGTTCTCGAATTCGACCTGGGCCTGATTTCGATGCGCGAAGCGCGAAGAGTGGACGCGTGCCAATTCCAGTCGCGCCAGGATGGATCCTGAAGCCAGTTCGTCCGCTTTGGTGAAAGCTTCCAGCGCTGCGTCGAAGTCGCGATCGGTAGGGCGCTTGCGATGCTGTCCCTCTGCGATTCGCGCCTGGTGTGCCCTTCCGAGTTGATACCAGCTGGACCAGGACGTTGGATCGAGCTGCCGCGCACGTCGCGCCGATGCGAGTGCGCTGCGGCTGTCGTTGCGCAGTATCGCCAGCTCTGATGCAACGATTCGCGGACCGGCTTCCTTGGGGGCGTGTGACACGACCTCGTTGACGATCTCGGTCGCCGCGCCGAGGTCGTCGATTGCGATCATCCGTGCCGCCTTGAGCCCAGCATCGATGCGTTTTGGGTCGAGTCGAAACGCGTCTCTGAAATAGATGGCGGCGTCGGTCGGTTGCGACATCGCAAGTCGCTCTCCGAGGCGCTCGTTGACCTCCGCGTTCAACGGATCGAGCTTCAGCGCGCTGCGATACTCGAGGATCGCATCATCGAACTGCTCTCGTTCGGTGAACAGGGCGCCGTTTTCGAGATGCTCTGCCAGGCGCTCTTCTGGCGTCGAGCACGCCAGGCATGCGACGACAGCAATCAGCGCTGCGAACCGCAGGAGCATGGCCGAGTTATCGCTGATCGAGCTGCGCTAGCTGGCGACGAGCTTCGTCAGCCTCGGGGAAGGGACCCGCCTCCAACGCGCCAGACAACATTTCGCGCGCGCGTTGGGTGTCGCCCGTTTGACTCAACGCCGTTCCGAGTCGGTATCGAATCGACGGAGATGATTCACCGTCCGCGACAGCCTTCTCGAGTACCGCCACGGCAGCGGAGGCCTCCCCCCGTTGCATGTGTACAAAACCGAGTGTATCCAGGATGTCGGGCCCGGGATTCAATCGGCTGGCTTCCTCGGCAAGAGTCAACGCCAGGTCGAGTTCTTCACCCGATTCCGCAAGCGTCCAGGCCAGATCGTTGCGGGCCTCCGCGTGGCCCGGGAAGTCGCGGACGATCTTGCGTAGACGCTCTGTGGTGTTCGCACGGTTCCCGCTCTTGAGCAACAGCTGCGCAGCCGCATAGGGGTAGCTCGCGGTATCGTGATCGATCGCGGTGGCCCGATCGAAGTACGCGATCGCCTTCTCGGAGTCGCCTTCGCGACCGGCGATCGTGCCGAGCCCCCCGAGCGACTCCGCGGATTTCGGATCGATCACCAAGGCGCGCTCGAACTCCGCGCGAGCCGCGTCGGTTCGGCCCGCAGTCGAAAGGGTGACGCCATAGAGGGATACCAACGAGGCCGAGTCGGGGTGTTTCGCAACGATCGATCCCACACGGGTGGCGGCCTCGGAGGCGCGACCATCGAGCGCGACGTGTTGAGCCCATGCACGAAGTGCCACTTCATTGGCCGGATCGGAGAGGTCCAGGTCGAGTGATTCGATCGCCTTCACCGCAGCTGCGGGGCCGGACGCGATCCTCTCGACGGTCGCGAGTTCGGCAGCGGCCTCGGCTTCGTGGCCCGGGATCTGCGACAATGTCTGCGTCGCTGTTCGCGCCTTGCTGAAGTCACCGATCGCCGCGAAAGCGCGGGCGGCCAACTTCAGATCGTTGTGGCGCTCGGGACGGAATTTCCCCTGCAACGCGATCGATGCGAAATTGATCGCCTGGTTGTAGTCGCCGCGCTCGAAGTACAGATGCGCCAGCGCCCGGGCTCCCTCGGTCGCCGTATTGTCGACGCGTACCGCCTCGCGGAATTCGACGATGGCACGTTCGAAGTCGCCGAGCTGCAGCGCGGCGGCGCCAGCCAGGTAGCGCGCTCCGGCGTTGTTGGGCCAGTTGGCGATGCCTTCGTCGAACGCATCGAGTGCCTCTCTCGCGTTGCCCTTGACCAGATGAATTCGACCCCGAATCATTTTCGTGTAAGTTGGCTCATCCAGCGCAGCCGCGACCTCTTCGGCCTGCTCGAGATCTCCGACATCGATCAACAGATCCGCGCGAGTGAACTGGACGAGATCGGAACCGCCTCCGGTGAGTTCGATCACGCTCCCGATCGCTTCGAGGGCCTTCTCCGGATTTCCCATATGCCGGTGGTAACCGACCAACAGATTCCAGGCCGCTGCCGAACCGAAGCTCTCGACGGCCTCCATCAGTACGGCCTCGGCTTCTTCGTTTTTACCTGCAGCGTTGAGGCGCGCGGCAAGGGTCGATCTCAGAGCGAGGCTCTCCGGCGCTTCGGCTACGGCTTTTTCGATCAACTCGGTGCCGCGATCGGATTTTCCGATCGAGTCCAGGAACGTGACGATGTGAGGGATCACGAACGCATCGTCCGGATACTTCGCCGCGCAGTCCTCGTAGAGTTCTTCCGCGCGGACGTTGTCCTTGAGGTCTTGTTTCGCAAACAATGCCGGGGCCAGGCAGCCGCGGCTGGCGGTCTGCGGATTTCCGCTTGCTTCGGCTTTTTCCTTCACGGTGAATTGCGCTTTTTCGGCTTCTTCCATGCGACCCATCTCTGCGAGGACGGTCGCATGGACGACCAGGTTGGAATAGTCGTCGGGCGCGATCTCGATCAGTCGCGTCGTATCTGCCAGGGCTTCGTCGAGAGCGTGGATCGCGAGATTGGCTTTGGAGCGGACCTGCAGCGCCACTGCCCGCTTCGGGTCGATCTCGAGCACGCGATTCGCCGAGCGGATCGATTCTTCGAAATTGTTGAGGTTGAACTGCACGCTGGCCAGCAGCAATGTGGCCTGGATTTGATACTCGGGGGTCTCGCTGGCTTTTTGCAACGCCCAGACCGCACGACTCGGGTTACCGGTCTGCTGGAGAGCTACGCCGAGCCGGTAGTTGGCCTCGGGCAGCTCGGGCGAGATGGCGAGGATTTCGCGCAACTCGTCGATCGACGCTGTGAATTGGCCGACATCTTGGAGGACACGAACTTCCTCCATCCGTGTTTCGACGTCGCCACCGCAGCCGAGTGCAATCGCACTCCACATCAGTGCGACCAGAAGTCGCAGGTTCGACGGCAGATTGGCCAGACGGCCCGTCTTGCGGCAAGCCCTTCGCGAGGAAAGCTGCCAATCTGTCGATCGGGTGTTTATGGTTCGGAACATCGGGGGAGACGACCTCCTAGTGGCGGGCGGAGCGCGGATTATACGGCGCACGGGAGGCCCGTCTATGACTCGAACAGTGTTTGGCAATGTAGCTGTCGGCATTTTCGACCGCTCGCCCCAAACACCTGAGCGCAACTCCATGCATCGTAAGCACGCAACTACCGTGTCGGTCGTATTTCTGGTCGGATGTCATCTCGTGCTCTCCGGTTGCGGACGCCTCGCACCGTCTGAGCCAACGCCACAACGAATCGTTCTGATCACGATCGACACACTCAGAGCGGATCGTGTCGGGTGCTATGGCGCCGCGCGTGCGCACACGCCGAACTTGGACGCCGCTGCATCTGCTGGGGTTCGCTTCGAGACCACACTTGCTCCCACACCGCTCACATTGCCCTCGCACGCATCATTGCTGACTGGGCTCGAGCCACCGAGCCACGGCATCCGACACAATTCGATCTACGTACTGCCCACTGCGATTCCAACGCTGGCCGAACAGATGCAATCCGCTGGTTTCGAAACCGCGGCATTCGTCGGAGCGGCCGTGCTGTCTCGACGCTTTGGCCTGAATCGCGGTTTCGCCCACTACGACGACTCGTTCGGAGGGGGACGAATGTCCGGGGCCGTCGGGTACGCCGAGCGACCTGCCGGAGCGGTCGTCGACTCGACGCTCGAATGGTTGCGCGACGCACCGGACCGCTTCTTTATCTGGGTGCACTTCTACGATCCTCACAGTGACCACCAGCCGCCAAGCGGGTTCATGAGCGCGTTTGCAAGCGACCCCTACGCCGGCGAGATCGCCTACGTCGATGCGCAGATCGGCCGCCTGCTCGGCCAGATCCGGCAACGCTGGGGGCCGGACGATCTGATGATTGCGATCACCAGTGATCACGGCGAGAGCCTCGGTGAGCACGGAGAGATCACCCACTCCTACACGATCTACGAGGCGACCCAGCGAGTCCCGCTGATCCTTCAGGGTCCGGGAATTCCCGCCGGAACGGTCGTCCCGGAACTGGCTCGGCTGATCGACGTGGCCCCCACTCTGCTGTCCCTCGGAGGCGGGCCGGCTTTACCCTCTGCTGACGGGAGAGACCTCGTGCCACTGATCGAGGGGCGGGAACGCGCCGCACGCAGTGGCTACATGGAGACCCTCGCGACGCAACTCGATCACGGCTGGAGCCCACTGCTCGCGATTCGCCAGGGACGCCACAAATTCATCCGGGCTCCACGCCCGGAACTCTACGATCTCGTTCGTGACCCTCGAGAGGAGTACAACCAAGCGGAGGTCGAACCCGAAATCGCAGCGCACCTCGACCGATTGTTGACCGAGCGACTCGCGACCCTCTCGGCAGTCGCAGAAAAGACGCAACGCGCGCGACCGGTCACCCGCACGGTTCCGGCTGCCGAACGCCGCCAACTGGAAAGCCTGGGCTACGCGGTGCCCGGTCGGCCCACGAATCATGCCCTCGACGCGCTGGGCGTGGTCGGTGGCCCAGACCCGAAGGACGAAATCGGGATTCTCGGGGTGCTGGCGTCCGCGCACGGCGCGTTGTCGGAGGGGCGGGCCGCCGATGCGCTGGAGTTGCTCGTGGCCCACGAGGACGCTGGCAGCGCGGTGGCTGCGGTTCGTGCAGCTGCAGCATTGACGGTCGGGGATTTCGCTCGAGCAGAGACCGACGCGCGTGCGGTGCTCGGTGTCCAGCCCAATCGGCCGGACATCGAGCTGATTCTGGGAAGATCGCTGGAGGGCACCGGAGACATCAGCGGCGCATTGCAGGCCTATCGCAGAAGCCTCGCTCTCGATCCGTCAGTGATCCCGGCCCATCGAGGCGTCGGGCGTGCTTTGCTCGGACTCGGGGATCGGGAAGGGGCCCAGGCGGCGTTTGCGCGAGCAGACCACCTCGTTTCAGAGGAGCCCTAGGGCTCTCCGGTCTCTCGTGGCGGCTCGAGACGGCCCGATTCCACCGGTATTTCGCACTCAGGAATGGCCCACAGGCTCCGATGAGTCGTCAGGGCAGCAGCAGGGCGTCACGCGGTCGCGACGAAGCGGTGGCCGGCCCGGCTAAACCTGGACTTCCTCTGATTCCTTCGCACCTGTGAGACCGGGTGGAACACATTTTCCTATATCCAGAACTTTTCTTCTCTTTGAACCCGCATTCACCGGGTTGCCGGATCGCGCGAATATCGAATAATGTTGAGTATTCCCGCATATTCAGGTACTTATGGCGTACGCAACCGGTGAGGAACGATTGGCACCAGAGTTGCAAATACGTTCCCTTGAGGATCCGTGATTCGTTGGCGGATTCCGAGGCAGATCGAAGAGGTGGCTCGAAGTAGTCCCAGGTGGGGCGTTCGAGTCGAGAGAAAAGCACCAAGAATGCAGCGCAAGCATGTAACAGGAGTTCAACCACAATGAAGAAACTATTATCATTTGCTGTAATCGGCATGGTGACCCTCGCCTTTGCCGTTACCGCGTCGGCACGGCCTTATGAGGTCACGTCGAGTACCGGCACGAAGCTTGGCTTCGGCAAGGTCGGGATTACGACGGGGACGGGTGTCGTCACCGTCAATAGTTCCAACAGCGGCATTCACCTCGATACCCTGCGTCTCGCACCGACGGACCCGGCTGACAGTGCTCCGGCACCGGTCACCGACCCTGAAACAACTGGAACGATCGCGTCGAACATCGTCGACGGCGGCGCTGGTGCCGGTGGCACTTTCGCGCCCATCTCCGGCGCAGCGATGAGCCAGCCCCTGACCCAGAACATTCTGGCTCTCGGTGGTGTTGCTCGTGTCTGCCTGGTCGTTGCCGGTTGCGGAAGTTCGCTTCCGTTGGTTCTGACTCAGAACAATGGCGCGACTGGCGTTGGCGTCGGTGGCACCGTCACCGTCGGCTTCCCGGGACCGATCCGCATTTCGTTGCAGAATTCGCCCTGGCAGTTGAAGACGGCCACGCGCATTCAGTCCACCGCCAATGGTGTGACGATCACGCGAATGCATCATGGTTTCGTTCATGGACCGGCATCGAACACCTCCTCGACGGCAAAGCCGTCCGGCGTTGTTCAGCTCATCACGCCGATCCAGGTTCTGACCAAGGGTATCGCGGGTAACTCGACCAAGATCAGTCTGTTCACCTCGATTACCTTGCACTTCGTCCCGGAACCGGGATTGATGTTGCTGCTCGGATCCGGCGTTGTCGGTCTGGCGCTCCTCGGCCGCAGCCGAATGCGCAAGTAGTGACATAGCAATACCCCGCCGACTTCGGTCGAGCGGATAGAACGGCCCCTTCGAAAGAAGGGGCCGTTTCTTTTTGTGCTGACGTCTCGTACTGCTGTCTTGGACCGGTACAACCGGCGCCAATGAAGCGCCCCCAACGTGGCCGTGCCGTCGCGGGCTCATGGTGCGGCCGCGTCGGGTCGACAGCAATGCGGGCCGCGTGGGATTGGGTAGGATGGTCCCGGAGGTCCAGAAATGTTACGCCGCTTATTCGATTCACCGGCAACCTACTACGTCGCAGGGGGCATCCTGCTTCTGGTAGCGCTCTCCACGCAATTCGAACTGCGGGTCCCTTCGCGACCCAGCGGTACGGTGGCCGATCTCGAGGCATTGAAAGATCGAGATGACCTCAATGTGTTGTTCGTGTTGATCGACACCTTGCGCGCGGACCACATGAGCTTGTACGGCTACGAGCGCCCGACCACACCGGTCCTCGATGATCTGGCCGGTCGCGGCATCGTGTTCGATCAGACGATCTCACAATCGAGTTGGACGAAGGCCTCGATGGCG
>JAJDAM010000758.1 GCA_029261905.1 Deltaproteobacteria bacterium | reverse complement strand
GCTCGGACAGACCGAACGCATCGCGATCGGGTCGATCCGGCTCGTACATCACTGGAACGCCGCGCAGCTCGCGCACTCGGCTGCGACCGCCGAACGGTTGTACCCCGGGCGGCTGCGATTTCTCATCTCGATCGGCGATCGACCCGGTGATGAGCGTTTCGGATTGGCGAAATTGAGCCAACAGGAGCGAATCGTGTGGCTCGATGAGATGCTCACAGCCATTCGCGGACTGTGGCGAGGAGAGACCGTCACGTCGGCGGGTCGATTCGTCCAGCTCGAGGGGGCTACCGTGCAGCCGTCTCCCCCTGGGGGGCGAATTCCGATCGCAATTGCGGCACGCGGACCACGGATGCTCGAACTCGTCGCCGCGCATGCGGACATCTGGGACATCAATCTGCCACCGATACGCGGTCGAGTCAGCGAAGCTGCCGAACGCCTCGAAAACGCCTGTCGCTCGCGGGGCCGCGATCCGGCAGAAATCCGTCGATCGATGTGGATCTTCACGCGGATTCAGCAGACACCCGACCCGGTCGCTGCGCTGGCCGCTTTTCGTCGACTCAACCCGTGGTTTCATTGGATCCCCGACGCCGAAATCACCGAATCGATGGTGGTGGGGAGCGCGGCGGAGTGTTTCGCGAGACTCGGCCAGCTCGCGCGTGATCTTCGCCTCGCGCTGCCAGTCGTCGATCTATCAGGCCTCGACGCGGCCGAAAGTCACCGCACCCTCGAGCAATTGTCCCCGAAAAACTATGTTGACGCGGGCACTTAGACTTCATAGGCTGTTTCTGGCTCCGCGGGGTCCTGCGCCCACCCTGCCTTTTTGAACTCAGCGCGCCAGAATTCGAGAAACCACGTTCCCTGCGTATCTCATACTCCGCACGCTCCGTGCTTCTGCTCGATCTTGGTCATGACGAATAACTATTGGATCGCGAAGTCCAACTTCGAGGGAAAGTCGTGGGAGAACCGTTCGATTCGACAGCAACGCGCGTGGTAGTTCCGATCCACGGAATTCACATTCACGCCCCGAAGATGCCCGGCCGAGGAGTCGCGAAATAGTGTACGGACGAGGTCAACAACAGATGAGCTTTGGTCCGCCGATGACGCCGACCATCATCAAGCAATTGCTCATCGCAAACCTCGCGGTCTTCATTGCGCAATACGGGCTGCCGATGGTCAACGAGTACGGCATGATCGTCCCGGCGGAATTCTGGGAGAGGGGCTTCCTGTGGCAGCCGTTCACGTACATGTGGATGCACAGCACGCAAGGGTTTGGCCACATCGCGATGAACATGTTCTCGCTCTGGATGTTCGGCACGCCTCTCGCGCTGGCTTGGGGACCCAAACGCTTCCTGCGCTTCTACCTGGTCTGCGGCATCGGCGCCGGGATGTTCATTGCCACGTATCCGTACTTCATGGTGCCGTTCGACCCGACCGGGATCTACGCCCACACACTCGGCGCATCCGGCGCTGTCTATGGCGTGCTGCTCGCGTACTCGCTGACGTGGCCCGATCGAACCATCGCGCTGATCTTTCCGCCGATTGCATTCCGTGCGATCTGGTTGATTCCGGGACTCTTCTTGATGACCGTCATGTTCAGCGGCGGTCAGTCCATCAGCCATATCGGCCATCTCGGGGGAGTGGTCGTTGCATGGATCTACATGAGCAGGACCGGCCATGCGGGAGCGCTTTCGTTCGCGCAGATGAAGTTCCGCTGGAAGCGGTACCGAATGCGGCAGAAACTGCGCGCGGTCAAGTCCGAGGAATTCGAGCGCCAGCGCGAGCAGGACGAGCGACGCAAGTTCCACTAAACCCGTTCCAGAACACCCCATGCGCCCGCATGAGGAGAGACCATGGCGCTTCCGCGACGCGAGCGAAGCGAGGAGAGTTGTGCAGAAGGAGGCCTCTCCGGCCTCGTTCGCAGTCTCCTTTCCAACATCCCCTGGAGCGAACGCCTCGAACGAGAGGAAACCCTCGAACTCGCGGCACCCGAGAGTCGCGCCATCCGTGTATTCAATTCCAACGGACGGACCGCGGTTGTCGGTGAAGACCGAGACGATGTCGAGATCTCGGTCAGAAAGATCGCAAGGGCTGAATCTGAAGAGGGCGCCAATCGGATGCTCGATGAGATCGAGCTGACATCGGCGTACGACGACGGCACGCTCGAGCTGGAAGTAGTGATCCCACGAAAATGGAACCGCCGCGGTTCAGTCAACCTGGAAATCCGTCTGCCTCGCGATCTGTCCGTCGAGCTGACCAGTGACAACGGCCGACTCGATGTCGAAGGAGTCCAGGGCGCGGTCGACGCGCGGTCTTCCAACGGTGCGGCGGTGCTGAGCGACATCATCGGCGATGTCTATGTCGCCACGTCCAACGCGAAGGTGTTCTGTTCGCACATCTGTGGTCACCTCGTCGCTCGCTCGCGCAATGGAAAGATCGAACTCGAAGATCACCACGGTTCGATCGATGCCTCGACGTCGAATGGCTCGATACGCGCGTCGGTCAGCGAAATGGGGGACGAAGGCATCCAACTCGCGACCAGCAACGGTCCTATCGTGCTCGCGCTGCCTGACGAAATCGACTGCGAAGTCGATGTGCGCGTCGACAACGGTACGATCCGCAACGATCGCCCGCTGTGCCGTTGTACCCGCGAAAGCAACGGTCGCGTGGTCGGTCGGCTCGGCGAAGGTGGCGCGCTGATCAAGCTTCGAACTTCGAATGGGTCGATCTCACTTCGCTAGCGACCGATCTTGTGCAGTACCGATATCCCGTCGTGCGCAAAGTAGACGCCACCCGGCTTGATCGCTTCGACGACGAGCGGACCCACTGCGTCGCCTTCGTTCAATTCGAGAACCTCTCCTGAGTCGACCTCGACCATCGCGATTCGTCGACCGGCTTGCGGGTGCCAGATCGTGCTGCGCACTTTGACTTCGGGGAGCTGCGCGCGCAACACGACCTTGTGATCTGGCTCGACGCCGCTACCACTGGCGGGTTTGCGGTTGGCTGCGGACGCGGTAGCCGAGGCTGGTTTCTGGGTGCCCGCCGGCTCTGCTGCAGGCGGGGGCTTCGCAGCGGGCGGGGACGCTGCTGCGACTCGAATCGGTTGCGCTCTGTCGGTGAGGCGGGCGAGTTCTCGTTGGCTCGTAGACGACCCGTTCCGAACGCTCCGGGCGCTAGCAGGCCGCGTGCCGCGAGTGGCATCGGCAGCCCCGGTGGGTCGAGCCTTGCGACCCGCTCCCGGTCTCGTTGGCGAAGTGGGGCGCTTCGAGCGTTTGGCCGATGCGACGACCGGCTGAGTGACATTCGAGTCAGTGGAGGCACTCGAGCCGCCGCGCACGGCAGCTTCACGGGCGGCAGACGGCGGGGAAGGTTGGGCGGCAATCGGGGGCGGTGGCGAAAGCCGTTGAACAACCTCTACTGGGGTCGACTCGCGTGATGGAGTCGGGGATGGCGGTGGCGCGCTGCGCGTGCGAGATCCAGCCACTGCGGGCCGCGCGCGCGGAACTTGGGGCGAATCCGACGGTATGGATACTGTGGGTACTGTGGGCCTCGCCGGCGCGGCGTTCGTCGCCGACGGCAATGCGGCAACGACCGGTGCTTCGACCTCGGTCACCGCATCGGAACCGAACCAGAAATAGATCGCTCCCGCCGCGACCACCATGGCCGCGGCCCCGCCCGCGGCCAACAGCAGAGGCCCGCGGCTTGCGCGACGCGCGGGCGGACTCGCCATCGCGATCTGCTCGTCCAGCGTCAGTTCGGGTGTCGGTTGCTTCTCGTCTTCGAGTCGCTGCAGGGCTTTCAGAATCGTACTCACGGCAGTTCCTCGGATGGATTCGTGGAGGGTTCCTCGACGCGCACGCTGAGTTTCGCCGGATCGTCGACCACTGGCTCTGACGTCT
Source organism: Deltaproteobacteria bacterium (assembly GCA_029261905.1). Lineage (GTDB taxonomy): Bacteria > Myxococcota_A > UBA9160 > UBA9160 > SMWR01 > JAJDAM01. The sequence goes on along the minus strand of JAJDAM010000758.1, from coordinate 3,202 downwards.
GCTCGCGCGTCTCCTCGGGCGGCGCAACCGCAACCGTGGCCGCTGTACCCGTTGTGTTCATCGATGCAAGGCCCAACCAGGTCAGCGCCGCGAGACCTGCCGCGATCAGTACAGCGGCCGGATACAGCACGGCGGGCGAGACCGGTCGCCGTCGGGTTCTCATGATTTCCTGGGTGGCCTTGTCGATTGCGGACTTGCCCAGTCGCGTCTTCTTGTCCGCGTAGCCGACCAACAGCGCGCGGTCACACAGCACATTGATCAACCGGGGAATCCCGTTCGAGCGGCGGCGGATTGCCCGAATCGCACGGGCGTCGAAGATCTCGCAATCCCGCTGTGCGGCAACCCGCAGCCGATGTCGGATGTAGTCGCCGGTTTCGTCTGCGCTCAGTGGTTGCAGCGCCCAACGCACGGTGATTCGCTGCAGCAGCTGGCGCAGCCCACGCGACTCGAGCATCTCGTCGAGTTCCGGCTGACCGAACAGCAGGATCTGCAGCAACTTGGACGTCGAAGTCTCGAGGTTCGAAAGCAGTCGAATCTCCTCGAGGGTCGCCGGTTCGAGGTTCTGGGCTTCATCGACGATCAGCAAGGCTCGTCGCCCCGCGCGATTGGTATCGAGCAGGAATTGGTTGAGCTGGTCGTTCAGCTCCGCACGCGTGCAGTTTTCGACCGGCAGCCCGAACTCGGAGCTGATGGCCCGCAGCAATTCCACACCGCTGAGGGTCGGGTTGAAGACGAATGCGACCTCCGTGTCGTCACCGAGCTTCTGAAGCAGCGTGCGGCACAGCGTCGTTTTGCCGGTACCCACCTCACCGGTGAGCGCAATGAACCCTTCACCCTGCTCGATCCCGTACAGAACATGAGCGAGAGCCTCGCGATGCGAGGCGGAGAGAAAGAGAAACCGGGGATCGGGGGTCTATGAGAAGGGCTTTTCGCGAAGCCCGTAGAACGCGGTATACATCCTCAGATCACCACCGTTGGAAGTCTAACCCATTGATTCAGAAAGCGGATCCTTCGCACAATCGGGGCGTGGCGATTGGTGCCGATGTCGGCGCCACCCTAGCCAAACTCGCTATCCGTGGGGATGATGGCATCACGCGGTTTCGTCTGATTCCGACGCAGGCCGCCGACCAGATCGTTGCCGAAATCGAAGCGGCCTCCCCGATCTGTGTCGGTCTCACCGGCGGCGGGTCTGCCATGCTCGCCGATCGTCTGGGCATTGACTGCAGCCGGGCGGACGAATTCTCGGCCTGGAAGCGGGGTGCGATCGAGCTGCTTCGACGCCAACAGAGCGACTCGGAGGATCCGTTTCTGCTCGTATCGCTGGGAACCGGAACTTCCGCGCTGCTGATTCGAGGCGATGAGACCGTTCGCGTCGGAGGGACCGCGCTTGGAGGCGGGACCCTGTTTGGTCTCGGCGTCGCGCTCACGGGGGCGACGCGTTTCGAGCAGGTGATCGAACTCGCATCCCAGGGAGACCGGCGAAACATCGACCTGCTGGTGTCGGACATCTACCCGAGCGGAGAGCTGCCGCTTCCGGGCGACTTGAACGCGGCTTCGTTCGCCAAGCTCGCTGACCCCGAGCTGGCCGGACGGTCCAGCCACGCGGACCTCGCGCATGCGGTCGTTGGAATGATCGGTGAGAACATTGGAATGATCTGCGCGGGCCTGGCCGTATCCGCAGAAGTGACGCGCATCGTGTATGGCGGATCCACTTTGCGAAACAACGCGCCATTGGTCGATGTACTGCATGTGATGGCCGCAGTTCGCGGGCTGGGCGCGGTATTTCTGCAGGAACCCGAGTACGCCGGCGCGCTAGGCGCGTTGAGCTTGGCTCTCGGTACCGCCCAACCGCAACCGCTCGGCGCTCCTGGCTAACGATGAATCTGGGATGCCGATGATCAGGACGAAGGATTCCGCAGTGCGGGCTCGGTGGCCTGATCTTCGTCGGTCCGGCTGAGGCTGCGCAGCGCCCGTTGCGTCCGGGCGATGGCAGCGCGCTGCACGCGGAGTTCTTCACTCTGCGCAGCTACCTGACGCTCCAACTGCTCTCTCGCTTCGTTCGATTCGTCGAGACGCGTTTCGAGCGTGCCCAGACGCGTCATCAATTCCTGAACCATCGAAGAAAGTTCGCTGTTGGCGCCAGCGGTCGAGGCAACGGCCGGCGTGGCTACGAATTCTCCGCGCTCTGCCGGAAGGTCGGTCGATTCCATATCCATCTGCTTTTCTCCCTCGGGGTCTTCGTCGAACAAGTTCGTCGTTCCGGGTTCAACTGAATTAGCGGAGACCTCGCTGAGCGAGTACGCCGCTGTGTTTGCTTCTGAAGCGTAGAGCGTCGCGTCGGGGTCGACGTTCGCCTCGTCGTCCGGCGCACTGTCGTCGACCAACGAGATCACCGCGGTCGCGTCGAGCGCTGCTGGCTCCGCGGACTCGGCACTCTCGGTGGGTTGGGACATCTCGAACCCCTCGGCGGGGATTCGCGATTCCAGAAACTCGGTCGGCTCGGACTCGGCTCGCTTCGCCGGCACCGGCACTTCGTCGTCGTCCAAATCGTTGGGTAGCGCCGTGACGTCCAAATCGTTGGGTAGAGATCCCCGACGCCGCAGCATCATTACGACACCAGCGATCAACAGCACGCCGGCAGCGGCAGCCGCGATGAGCATCCAGTTCCCATTCGGTTGCAGGGAAGTCGGTTGCAGGGAAGTCGGTTGATCGGAAGTCTGCGCGACGGGAGTCGGTGCGGCGTTGGCGACGATATCGTCGTGCTCCACCGCGGGACCTTCGTCGTCTTCCTCGGCCAGGCCGTGCATCGAGGTGCTGGTCGGATCGAAGGCGGCTGTGTCGTCCGCGATGGCTTCATCGACTTCGACGACTTCAACATCAACTTCGGCGACTTCGACATCAACTTCGGCGACTTCGGCAACTTCGGCAACTTCGGCAACTTCAGAAACCGCGTCGACGACGTCGGTCTCGGCCGGAGTGTCTTCGGCGATTCGCGCGAACTCGTCTACCGGTTCGACTTCGACGATTTCCGGGCTCGGCTCAGGCGCAGCGACGACCGCGACGGGCGTGGGCTCCGGGGTCGGCTCTTCGCGAACCGGCTCTTCACGGACAGCAACGGCGGCCACCGGCTCGGGTGCGTTGGCGACTGGCGCAGTCGAACGGGAACCGGTCGATGCCAGTTCGGATCCCTGGGTCTGGTACT
>JAJDAM010000757.1 GCA_029261905.1 Deltaproteobacteria bacterium | reverse complement strand
GCCGACAGTTCCTGCTCCATTTCGAACGTGTGCCGATGGCCGACGACGTTGTACGGCACTAGGTTGTTGCCGATCTCCGGATGATGGGCGGCGCGCGCCGGTTCGGCGCCGATCCCGGTCGTGCCGGAGAGCCCGTCGACGATGATCCGCTCGGGGTCGATCAGTGATTCTCGCAACAGAGGCGCGAGCCCGAGGATCGCTGCCGATGAATAACAACCCGGGTTCGCGATCAGTCGCGCGTTGGCGATTTCGTCCCGGTGTAACTCGGAGATTCCGTAGACCGCTTCCTCGGCCAGGGCCCATTGTCTGTGGTCGACCCCGTAGGTCGACTCCCAAAGAGATCGGTCGGCCAGCCGGAACGCCGAGCCGAGGTCGATGACCTTGCATCCGAGCTCGATGAACCGCGCCGCGGCATCGAGCGAGACGTCGGTCGGGACCGCGAGAAAGACCACGTCACACGGGGTCGCTCGTTCCGGGGAAATCGTCGTGATCCCGGTTCCCAGCAGATTGGGATGAAAATGCTCGATGGGTGCCGAGGAGCGACTGGTCGCCCACGCGATCTCGACGTGCGGGTGTTCGAGCAGCACGCGAAGCGCCTCTCCACCCATGTATCCACTGGCGCCGAAGATACCGGCTCGCACGGTTTGGGTCGTCATGATTCGCCGCCTCCTTTCTTCTGTTCGCGCCAGATGTCGATTGCTTCCGACAGCTTCCCGATCGCGCGAATCACGGTCTCTCGCTCTGCGCTGGGAATGGTCTGCAGCACTTCGAGGTCGGCGGCCACGAGTTCGTCTTCGATTCGTTGCCATTGCGCTTGGCCGCGAGCACTCAACGCGACGCGGCAGACTCGGCCGTCCTGTGCGTCGGGTGTGCGCCGGATCATCGACTTGCGATCGAGCTGCGCAACGACCCGAGTCATCGTGCTGATCGAAAGCCGCATCTCGGCGGCGAGCCCTCCCATCGTCAGCAGTCCGTGTTCGCTGAGGGTTCGCAGCACGTACGCCTGAGAAACCGACAACCCATACGCGACCGTTTCGTTTCGGTCCCGAAACTGAAATTTCCTCACCAGACCCGATACGGCCTGTTGCAAGTCCATCGCCTGGTCGATCAACGGCCGCGCCATTTGCAAATTCTTTCCTATTTAGTTGCATCATACAAGTAGATTTTCGGGATGGGCTCGCGGTAGCATGTGCTTCGATGGCTGATCCCATGGGGCGGGTGCCCTCGTTTGCACAACTGCTCGACCTCGCCGAGCAGTTGCGGCTCGATGAGACACGCCCTGTCGCCGAATTGCGCAAGCGAGACCGGGAAATCGGCCGGCGAAGCGTCGGCGACCAGCGCGGACGGGTGCTTTTCTGGCTGTCCGAGGTTCACGAAGACGGCGAGTCGGCCGCGGCCATCGCGAACCGCTCGCGTCACTTGATCGTGGCTGTGCTCGTCTTGCTGGGTTTCGGTCTGGGCTTCGCCGCGTCGCGGGTCGTCTACTACTACGATGGTGCGCGACCGGTCAACACGATCGAGGTGTTGGCGGTCTTCGTCGCCGCCCAGCTCGGGTTGCTCGGGTTGACGGGGATCGCGATGTTGCCGGCGTCGGTGAGGCGCCGGCTCCCGCTGGTAGGAGCGCTACAGGATGGCCTGGGGGTGCTGAGTCCAGGGCGTTGGCAATCTGCGCTGGCTCGGCTGCTGCCACAGGCCTACCGGGACGCGTTCAGTTCGGCACTGGGTCGGGGTCGCAGTCATCAGAAGCTCTTTGGTGATGTTCAGCGGTGGCTGGTACTGCTGGGGTCGCAATCGTTCGGCGTTGCGTTTCATCTCGGAGCGCTGTCGAGTTGCCTCTACCTGGTTCTGTTTACTGATCTGGCGTTCGGGTGGAGCACGACACTCGCGTTGGAGTCGGGCGAGCTGCATCGGATCACGCAGCTGTTGTCGATTCCGTGGGCCGCATGGTTCAGCGAGGCGGTTCCGTCGGTCGCTCTGATCGACGCCACCCGGTACTTCCGGTTGGGAGGTGGAACATTGCCTGGCGCCTCCGCTCTGGACTCGGTCGATCCAGCGTCACTCGGCGGTTGGTGGCCCTTTTGTGTCGCCGCGATGGTGACCTATGGCTTGCTGCCGCGCGCATTGATCTGGGCGTTCGCGCGCTATCGATTCGCTACGGCGGTGAGGATGGCATTCGATCGCATGCCGGGTCTGGTCGATCTCGTCGACCGGCTCGACAACCCGCTCGTCGAAACCAACGCACCGGACGCCGAGCGGGTCGGAGTGCTGACTGGCACTGGGGACCATCGGCCTCCCGGCGAACTTGCGACGCGGCGCTGTGCGATCGTGAACTGGGCGGGTCTCGAACTCGCGGACGATTCGCTGTCGAGCGCGGTCGAACGCGACTTCGGTCTCGGCGCCGTGTGCGTGCATGCGGCAGGGGGCGCACAGTCGTTGGCCGACGATCGCGCTCTGCTCGAGCGATTGACTGAACTGCACGATCAGTCGAACCTGGCGGTCGTGATCATGGTGCGTTCGTGGGAGCCGCCGATTCTCGAGTTCATCGATTTCGTCGGCGAACTGCGCGCCAAGCTCGGGGATGGAGCCGCCATCATCGTCGTCCCGGTGGCTCTCGGAGAAGACGGAGTGCCGGTTGCCGCCCTCGAGTCGGACCACGAGCAGTGGCGCCAACGTGTCGACGCGGTCGGCGATCCCTGGTTGTCGATACGCTCGCTCGCGGCGGCCGTCTCGTGACGACTCCCGTATTCGCCGTCGTGGGTCATCCCAACAAGGGGAAATCCAGTGTGGTCTCCACGCTGGCGCACGACGATTCGGTCGCCATCGCGGCCCGCGCCGGTACGACCGTGGTTTGTCGCGAATACCCGATGAAGATCGACGGCGAACTGATCTACACACTGGTGGATACGCCGGGATTCCAGCGCGCCCGGAAGGTGTGGGATTGGTTACAGGTGCAGCAGGTGACGGCGGCGGAACATCGCGCCGCGGTCGAGCGGTTCGTCGCGCAACATCGCGAAACGGGTGAGTTCCCCGACGAGTGCGAGCTGCTCACGCCGGTGCTCGAAGGAGCCGGGATCCTGTACGTGGTCGACGGATCGCTCCCCTACGGGCCGGAATACGAAGCCGAAATGGAAATCCTGCGCTGGACCGGACAACCGAGTCTCGCCCTGATCAACCGCATCGGGAGCGAGGACCACGTCGAGCAGTGGAAAGCTGCACTTCGCCAATATTTTCAAGTGGTGCGCGTCTTCGACGCGGTCAACGCGCCGTTTGCCGCCCGGCTCGATCTGCTTCGGGCGTTCGGCCAACTCGAGCAGGATTGGGCGCCGGCTCTCGATCGCGCCGTCGAGATCCTGGAGTCCGAGCGGGCGAGACAGCAGAGCCGAGCCGCTCGCGCGATCGGAGAGATGCTGGCGGATGTCCTTTCCGAGTCCACGACCCGACATCTATCGACCGGGGACGACCCGAAGGCCTATCACGACGCGCTGGAGCAGAAATTCATGCAGAAGCTTCGCGACCGCGAGCGGCGGGGTCGGGTCGCAGTCGAGGAGGTCTACGATCAACACATCGTGGAACGTTCGGAAGTCGACGTCGAGCTGCTCGATAGCGATCTCTTTTCGACAGACGACTGGTATTTCTGGGGATTGAATCGGCGTCAACTCGTGACGGCCGGTGCGACCAGTGGCGCCGTCGTCGGGGGCGCGCTCGACGTGGCATTGGGCGGGGCGACGTTCCTGTTGGGAACTGCGATCGGCGCTGCGGTCGGTGGTGCAACGGCCGCATTCGGTGGTGCCCGACTCACACAGATCAAGGTTCTGACGCTGCCGCTCGGCGGTCTGCTGCTGCAGTGTGGACCCATTCGACACGAGAACTTTCCCTACGTCGTGCTGGGTCGCGCGCTTCACCACCATCGCGTGCTGTCGGGGCGGACGCACGCGGATCGAACGACGCTGACGCTCGCCGAAGAGGCCGCGACCGGCCTCGGGCAGATCGATACGGACACTCGAAAATCGCTCGACGCGATCTTTCGTCGACTGCGCGAAGGCGCTGCGGCCCATGAGGTATGCGATGAACTCGCGGCGGCGGTTGGCGCGATCCTCGCTGCGGAGTGAATGGCCGGAGAGTCGGATGGATGACGGGGGCCGACCGTCCGGCGGGCTACGAGCCCGTACCGCGCTGTGGAGCCGGGACGCCATGGCCGTGCCGGTACGGGGATTGTGAGACCGTGAGTTCGGTGCCATCGAACCACAGGAACCAGCGCGGTGTGAAAGCGGGTTCGGGTTGCTGTGCCAACGCGTCGGGGATGCCGTAGGGGTATCCACGAGGCGCGCGCTCGAGTGCGCGCTCGGCCGCAGCGGCCGCATCTGCGGCTGCATCGATGCGGCCGGTACGAACCAACACTTCGGCCAGCGCCTGCCATCCAATCGCGAGATTCGGGTCCAATCGCACGGCCTCGCGCAGATCGGCCTCGGCG
>JAJDAM010000756.1 GCA_029261905.1 Deltaproteobacteria bacterium | reverse complement strand
GCCACCCGCGACCCGACTGCGGTGGTAGCATCGGCCCGATCAACCATTGGATGGCCCATGCTCAGCCCCTATCGCGTACTCGACCTGACCGACCACCGCGGTGAACTCGCGGGGATGATTCTCGGCGACCTGGGTGCCGATGTAATCCGCATCGAGCCGCCGGGAGGATCCGAAGGGCGACGGCGCGGCCCACTGCTCGATGACGTGGCAGAGTCGGATCGCAGCCTGCAATTCCGCGCCTACAACCGCAACAAGCGTTCCATCAGATTGGATTTGAGCAGCCATGACGGGCGCGAACAGTTTCTGGAGCTGGCGGCAGGCGCCGATTTCATCATCGAATCCACCCCACCGAGTGCACTCGAGGCCATCGGTCTCGACTTCGAGCGGCTCCGACAGGCCAATCCGCGGATCGTATCGGTTCAGATCACGCCGTATGGGTGCGACGGTCCCTACGCCGATTTTCCCGCCAGCGACCTGACCATCGCCGCGCTCGCGGGCCCGATGTCGTTGCAGGGCACGCCGGAACGGGCCCCGGTGCGCGTTTCAGTGCCGCAGGTCTGGCGCCACACAGGAGCCGAAGCCGCTGCATCCGCCCTGATCGCGCACGCTCGCATGTTGCGAACCGGCGAGGCGCAGTTCGTCGACGTGTCCGCCCAAGCCGCGATGACCTGGACGATGATGAACGGCATGGGCGCAGCCGCGGTCGACAAAGACTACAACCGGATGGGCTCGATGCTCCAGCTCGGCGTCATTACGCTTCCGTGTGTTTTCGAGTGCAAGGACGGCTACGTGGTGGCCGCGACCGCAGGGGCGGCGTTGCCGCTATTGGTCCAGTGGCTGATCGAGGTGAAGGCGGTTCCCGAAAGCTGGAGCGAAGAGGACTGGCCGACCTATCAAGAACGGCTCATGAGTGGGCAGCCCGTCTCGATGCAGCCCCAGGACATCATGATGTCGATGGTCCAGTTTCTGAAAGAACGCACCAAGCAGGAACTGTTGCAGGGCGGGCTCGAACGGGGGATCACACTGGCGCCCGTCAACGACGTGTCCGATCTGCTCGCATTCCCGCACCTTCGTGAGCGTGGAACCTGGGAAATGGTGGCGTTGCCCGATGGTCGATCGGTCCGCGCTCCGGGTGTGTTCGCGAGCGCGACCAAGACGCCACCGAGCACCCGCAGGCCGAGTCCGGCTCTCGACGAACACGGAGACGAGATCCGAACAGAATTGGCCCAGGGCCGGCGGCCGCTACTGACGACACCGAAACCAGACGGTCCCGACACCCTGCCCTTCGCCGGCCTGAAGATCGCGGATCTGACCTGGGTCGTCGCCGGGCCGGCAACTACCCGAACGATGGTCGACCACGGCGCAACCGTGGTGCGAGTCGAGTCGGAGTCCAATCCCTGCGCGACTCGTGTCGCCGGACCCTACAAAGACGCTGTCCCCGGACTCAATCGCTCGCACTTCTACGGCGACTACAACGCCGCCAAGCTCGGTATCGCGCTCGACATGAAAAAGCCGGAGGGCGTCGACATCGTCAGGCGCCTGATCGAGTGGGCGGACGTCTACATCGAGAACTTTCGACCCGGCGTCGTGGATCGACTCGGGATCGGATACGAAGTCGCGAAAGAGATCAATCCTTCGATCGTGATGCTCAGCACTTCGCTGATGGGCAGCCGCGGCCCCGCGTCGCACCTGGCGGGCTTCGGCTACCACGCAGGCGCCATCGCCGGGTACTACGAAGTGACGGGTTGGCCCGATCTGCCGCCCGACGGTCCCTGGCTGGCCTACACCGATACCGTGGCGCCGCGATTTCAAGTGTCGGCCCTGATGGCTGCGCTGGACCACCGACGACGCACCGGGGATGGCCAACACATCGAGTTCGCACAGCTCGAAACATCGCTGCAGTTTCTGGCACCCGAAATTCTCGAAGTCGAAGCCGGTGGTCCGGTACCGGGCCGGCTCGGCAATCGAGCGCGCGACGCGGCACCGCAAGGCGCGTACCCGTGCGCGGGCGAGGACCAATGGTGCGCGATCGCGATCGAAACAGACGCCCAGTGGCGATCTCTGTGCACCGCTCTCGGAAATCCCGCGTGGTCGGGTGCGGCTGCGCTCGACGCTACAGCTGGACGCATCGCGGCCCACGACCGGATCGACGAACACCTCAGCGAGTGGACGCGGACACGCGACGCCCGTGAAGTCATGAGAACCCTGGTCGAAGCGGGGGTCCCGGCCGGCGTGGTGCAGCGCAGCAGCGACCTGCTGGTGGACCCGCAGTACCAACACCGCGGCTTCTTTCGCCAGTACGAACATCCCGAGATCGGACCGGCTCCATACGCCGGCCCTGCCGGCAGAATTCGCGGCTACGACGCGGGCGCACGCGATCGCGATCCGATGTTCAACGAGCACACCGTCCAGGTCCTTTCGGAAGTCCTGGGCATGACGGATGAGGAGATCGCGGCCGGTTTTGCGTCCGGCGCGATCGGTTGAACTGAGTCTGGCCGATCGAGAGACGAAGATTGAGATGGAGGTGAGATCGTGAGCAAGCCGTTCGGCGCATCCAACAACGAACCCGCCGGTATCCGCTTGATGGGTCGGCGCAAATCCGAAGCCGCGGCCGCGGTGGAAGCGCTGCTCGAGCGAGCTGGCCGGATATCCGGTGTGACTGCCGCGGATGTCGATGCGGCCTGCAGATCCGTCAAGGTGGATTCGGCCCGCCAGATCCGGAAGGAATGCAAGGCGCTCTACGGTCGATACCTCGACTATTGCTTCGAGGACAAGAAGCTCAGTGCGGAAGAGACGTCCGATCTCGCCCACCTGCAAAGAGTCCTTCAGCTCAGCGACGCCGACGTCTCCAGTGTTCAAGACGACGTCAGCATCTCGGTCTACGGAACCGCGGTCGCCGAAGTGCTCGAAGACCTGCGCATCGACCCCGAAGAGGCCAGCTTTCTCCGCAGCCTTCGCGATGAACTTCGTCTGCCGGAGAGCCAGGCCGAACGCATTCTCGAACAGGGTGCTCACGACGCACGTGGACGCGCCCTTCGCGAAGCCTCGGCAGGCGACGACACATTCGTGGAGCGCCGACAACCGGCGGGCGATTTCACCGGTCGCTCGCCAGACAGCCTGCAGGCCGCGGTCGATGATGCGCTCGGCAAAGCGCATCTGGCGGTTCCCAAGCTGAAGTGGTTCGAACTGAAGCAGATCAGCGGATACGTCGAGAACGGTTCCGCATCACAGTGGTACGTGATCGTACAAGCCGGAATCGACCCCGAGGAGCTCTAGCCTAGGCTGGGAATCAGGGTCGAGCGCACGACAGAATCACTCGCCGAGGAGATCCGATGAAGTTCGGGGTGTTGCAGTTCTTTAGTTGGCCGGGGAAGCGGATTCCACTCGAGGACGTCTACCAGCGCGCGTTCCAACGCATCGATGTGATGGAGCAGACCGGCTACGACGCAGTCTGGCTTGCCGAACATCACTTCAGCACCTACAGCATCTGCCCCTCGATTCACATGATGGGTACACACATTGCCGCGCGCACCGAGAGGCTGCGGATCGGAACCGCTGTGTCGCTGGCACCGTTCTATCACCCGCTGCGCCTGGCCGAGGAGGTGGCACTTCTCGATGTGTTGTCGGGTGGTCGGGTCAACTGGGGAGCCGGCCGCGGTTTCGACCCCACCGAATACCGCGTGTTCGGTGTCGGACAGGATCAGAGCTACCCGCGATTCCGAGAGACGGTCGATGTCGTGTTGCAGGCGTGGCGAAACGAACGCGTGACCCACCACGGCGAGTTTTTTGATTTCGACGACGTGGAGGTGCTCCCCAAGCCCGTCCAGCAACCGCATCCCCCTGTCTGGTTGGCATCGTCGTCGCCGGATGCAGTGACCTGGTCGGCGCAGCACGGGTACTCGATCTTGATGGACCCCCACGCGTCTCATGTCGACATCGCGACCAAGCGTGCGCTGTATGAGCGAGAACTCGTCGCGGCAGGTCATTCGATCGCGGGCCGCGAGATTCCGATGGCGCGCAATATCGCGCTGGGAAAGACGCAACAAGAGGCCGAGGAGATCGCCCGAGCCGGCGCGAAATTCATGTTCGGCTCCTACCTTCCGCCGGGCGTCGGCGCGGTTGCTCCGCCTCGGCAGAAGACCATCCCCGTCGATGCGGCGAAGCACGCCACCGAGGCAGCGGGAGCCGTTGATCCGGTCGAACGCTATGTAAACGAGGTCGTCATCTGCGGTACTCCCGAGAAAGTCATCGACGACCTGCAGCAGCTCGGCGAAACGCTGCCGCTCGAGTACCTGATGTGCACGCCGCTGAGCCATTCGTCGTTCGAGCTGTTCACCGAGAAAGTGATCCCGCGTTTCTTGTAGGCCCTGACCTGCCCACACACGTGGGCGAGCACGCGATTCGAAAAGGAGACCCACTTGAGCCATTTCAATGAAGCTTCGACAACAGACCAGGTCCTCGAAGGCGTCGACCTGAGCGGCAAGCGAATCGTCATCACCGGCGCCTCGAGCGGCCTCGGCGAACAGAGCGCCCGCGCGATGAGTTCCAAGGGCGCATCGATCACGATGGCGGCGCGCAACCCCGAAAAGAACGAAGCAGCCGCGTCGCGCATTCGAGCGAGCGTACCGGGAGCCGATCTCGAATTGCGCACACTCGACCTCGCCAACCTCGCCAGCATCCGAAGCTTCGCGAAGGATTTTCTCGCCGACCATGACCACATCGACGTGTTGCTGAACAACGCCGGCGTGATGGTCTGCCCCTACGGTACGACGGCGGACGGTTTCGAGATGCAACTCGGCACCAACCACATCGGGCACTTCCTGCTGACGGGACTGCTCGCACCGGCACTCGTGGCCACGCCGGGCGCGCGGGTGGTCGCACTCTCGTCCGGCGCACACGGAATTGCGGACATCGACTACGACGACCCGATGTTCGAGCGCCGCGACTACAACCCGTGGGATGCCTATGGCCAATCCAAGACCGCGAACGCGCTGTTCGCCGTCGAACTCGATCGCCGATTTCGCGACAAGGGCGTCCACGCGTTCTCGGTGCACCCCGGCATGATCATGACCGAGCTCGCCCGCCACATGACACCCGAGGTGATGGCGCAGATGACCCAGCGCGTACAGGACGAGGGGGACAAGAGCGCCACCTCGAGCGACGCCCCAGCCATGACCTTCAAGCCTGTGGAGGCCGGTGCCGCGACGCAGGTGTGGGCCGCCACCGCACCCGAGTTGGAAGAACATGGAGGGATGTACCTGGGGGATTGCCAGCTCGGGATCGAAGGGGGTGACATGCGCACCCGGGGCGTCCAATCGTATGCGCTCGACGCCGAGTCGGCTGCGAAGCTGTGGTCGGCCAGCGAGGGCTGGGTCGGGCAGAGCTTCGATCTCTGACGCCCGCTTCGAGTGCATCCGGCGCGGCGGCGGCGCGCCCGATCCGCAACGCGATTTCAATCGAAGCGCAACAGGTGCCGATAGATGCGGGTCTCGGCGCGCTGGCCTTCGATCCAACGTGAATCGACACCGTCGAGAGGGCTGCTGTAGTTGTAAACGACTTTCTCGTCGGGCGTCCGGCCGGACAACACGGCGGGAAAACAAGTGTCTCCACGCGAAGGAAGATCGAGCACGAACGCGAGGCTCGGTCCGTCCGGCTCGAAGCGCCACAGCGCGCAACGTTTGCGCGACGTGCTGTAATTCAACTGATTCCAGATCGATCGCAATCCACGTCCCGGCCCTCGGGCGGGACCGATCCCGCGGTCGTAGCGACCGTCACCCCGCAGGTTGCGTCGAGCTACCGCATACACGATCCCAGCCTGCGCGAACACGAACGGCGAGTCGTACTTGCGTGAATCCGGCCGACAGGTCCAACGCGCCGGGTATCGCGCGGGAGCGCTGCAAACCCTGGATCCCCAGCCGCGTTCGTCTCCGGCCTCTGCCCGAATCACGCCATAGAAGCGTCCGTCCGCGGCCTGGGCAAAATCCGCCTCGCCGCCACCACCCGTGTACACCGCGCCGTGATCGGGATCCCAGAGCTTCCAGTCGCGGCCATCCTCGCTGCGAAGCAGATCGATCCGTTGTTTCGGCTCCCCGAACTGGTAGGTCATCTCACCCCCTCGGTAGGCGAGCATGGCGGGAATGCCGGTGATGTGGCGCGTCCGCCAACCGATCATCCCGTCCTCGCCGAACGGCACGAGATCAGACCACGTTCCGCTCGCCGACCGGACACTCATCGACATGCCCTGCGGTTCGAACGCCCATGGGTCGCTGCCGAGCCGCGACACATACAAGAACAGTTCGGCCTCGATCGAAAGCAGCCGCGGCTCTCTCAGGTCGGTCCCGAGCGCGAACGATCGCTCGAACGTCCACTGCTGTTCGTCGTGGCTGCGGAGCACGACGATTCGGGTCTGCGGGCTCGCGAAGTGGTGCGGCGCCGTTCGAAGAGCCAGATACACGGCTCCGTCGGTGTGGCGCACCGCGTCGAGATTGTTGTTCGCAGCCCCGAGTTCCAGATCATCGGGGAGTCCCGCGCTCGGGATCACCTGACGCGTTTCGACGACCCGGACGCGGCGTGGCCCGGGACTTGCCGAAACAACCAATTCGGCCTCCGGCCAGAACAGGATTCCCAGGATCGAGACGACCGCCAGGGCGAAGATCACGAAGAGTCGAATCAGAATACGCATGGGGCCGCTACAAGATCGGTTCCTGTAACTGCGCGCTGGTGCGGAGTTCGGCGCCGAGGCTCAACGTGGTGCGCTCCCGGGCCAGTTCGGCCATCGATGCATCCGCAGCCTTGTGCCAGCGGGTCGCGCGCAACCGGAACCAGAAGACGCCGGTCGTCAGGAAGATGTCGAGACACAACCCGATCCATCCCCCTTCGGCTCCCAACCCGTAGTGGTAGGCGAACAGCCACGTGAGCGGGGGCGTCATCATCCACGAAAGCACGATGCCCGCCCACGCGCAGAATCGAACGTCTCCGGTGCCGCGCAGAATGCTGCGGCAAACGATGTTGATTCCGTCCGCCACTTGAAAGGCAGCCGCGACGTAGAGCAGGCGCGTCCCCAACGACAGCAGCTCCGGATCCGCTGTAAAACCGCGAACGATGGTCGAACCGAACACAATGAACACGATCATCGCCAAACCGGCATACGCGATCGTCGGCACCAGAGCGGCTCGCGTGATGGCGCGGATCAGGTCGCGTCGACGGGCGCCGATCGCTTGACCGGCCAATACCGTGGCAGCCTCCCCGATCGCCATGCACGGCAGGAATCCGAAGTGCAGCACCTGGATCGCAATCTGGTTGGCGGCGCCATCGAGTTCGGAGAGGTGGTTGAGCATGATCACCATCGTCGCAAACGAGCCCATCTCCAACGCGAACTGGATGCCACTGGGTAGACCGAGCCGCCAGACACCGCCGGCGTGATGACGGGTCGCGCTCCGCAGCCCCATCCCGTCATCCAGCTGGACCCAACACATCGCAAGACAACCGAGCACCCCAGCCGCCAACGTTCCGTAGCCCGCCCCCGCTACGCCGAGATCCAGTACGAAGATGAACAGATAATTCAAGACGACGTTGGCGATGTTGGCGAACAGATTGACACGCATCGGCGACTGCGAGTCGCCGATCGCGAAGCGGGACTGCTCGATCGCGATCTGGACCAGTCTGGGCAGCGCACCGATCGCCAGGATCGACAGGTACGTCTTGCTGGCGTCGCCTGCGGCTTCCGTGGCCGACAGCACCGGAAGCATGATCGCGACCGTGAGCGCGATGGGGGTCGCCAGCGCGGCCATCACGATTGCGAGCCAGATGCCGGAGCCCAGGTACGCCTGCACGCTGTCGCGTTGGCCGGCACCTACGGATTGCGAGATCAGGATCTTCACACCGCCGAGCAGACCGATCGGGAAGCAGATCACGATGAAGTTGATGATCCCACCCAGTCCGACCCCGGCCAGCGCGTAGCTCCCGAGGCGACTGACCATCAATGTGTCGACCAGCGTCATCACGCTGGCGGACAACATCGAAACGATGATGGGCCAGCCCAGCCGGATCAGCTCCGGCATCGGATGATCGGCCCACGCGAGCCGTCCCGCAGAAGCGCCTATCGAATCCGAATCGGAATTGGAATTGGAATTGGAAGTCGAATGATCGGATGACTCTTGCATCTCTCGTAGATCCTGCTCGAATCAATCCCGGTTTCGATCAGCAAGCGGAAGGCGTCCGGTTCGAGCGGAGTCGCATCCCAGCACG
Organism: Deltaproteobacteria bacterium; assembly: GCA_029261905.1. Taxonomy (GTDB): domain Bacteria; phylum Myxococcota_A; class UBA9160; order UBA9160; family SMWR01; genus JAJDAM01. The sequence continues at coordinate 3,008 of JAJDAM010000756.1, read as the reverse complement.
CCGACGTGATGAAGGCTGAGCTTAGGGGATACGGCACCCAGATACTGACAGGGAGTGGCGGCAACGACGGATTCGATCCAAACCGTACCCACGTGATCGCCTGCTAGAGGCGTCCCGCCAGATCCAGCAGAAACGAGTAGATGAGCGCCGTCTCCCGGTGTCGACGGAAACGCCCCGACGCGCCACCGTGCCCCGCGTCCATGTTCGTCTGCAGCAGCAAGCGATTCGATCCCGTCGAGCGATCGCGGAGTCGGGCCACCCACTTCGCCGGCTCCCAGTACTGCACCTGCGAGTCGTGCAATCCGCTGAGTACGAGCATGTGTGGGTAGTCTCTAGCGACGACGTTGTCGTAGGGCGAGTAACTCAGCATGTATTCGTACGCGTCCGGTTCGTTCGGATTTCCCCATTCATCGTATTCGAACGTAGTCAACGGGATACTCTCATCGAGCATGGTCGTTACGACATCGACGAACGGCACATCCGCAACGATCCCGTGGAACAGCTCGGGCGCCATGTTCGCGACCGCTCCCACCAGCAAGCCGCCTGCACTGCCGCCGTGGGCGAACAACAGCCCTGGCGAGGTCCAACCGGCATCGACGAGGTGCTGCCCACAATCGATGAAATCAGTGAACGTATTGCGTTTGCGCATGAGCTTGCCGTCTTCGTACCAGCGGCGACCGAACTCCTGGCCACCGCGAACGTGAGCGATGACGTAGATGAAACCGCGATCGAGAAGTGAGAGCCGCGACGAGCTGAATTCCGGATCCATCGAGGCGCCATAGGAGCCGTAGCCGTAGAGCAGCAACGGCTGTGGCCGGCTGCGGTCGAGATCGCGCCGGTGTACGAACGAGACGGGGACGAGAGTGCCGTCTCGCGACGTCACGTCCACCCGTCCGGTCGTGTAGTCGTCGGGATCGAACGGGCCGCGAACCCGTTGCTGTTTCTTCAGCTCGCGCGTACGCGACACCATGTCGTAGTCGAAGACCGAGTCGGGCGTCGTGAGCGAGCCGTACTCGAATCGCAGCGTGGTGGTGTCGATTTCGCGGTTGGTGCCGATCTCGCTGACATATACCGGTTCGTCGAAAACGATCTCGTGCGCACTGTCGCGGTCTTCCCACGGGATCACCCGAAGCCGCGCGATCCCATCGCTTCGCTCCGCGACGACCAGAAACCGCTCGAACAGATCGAAGTCCCGGAGGAACACGCCGGCGCGCTCGGGCAGCTCGTCGCGCCAGCGCTCTTTGTCGGCACTGTGTTCCAGCGTGACGCTCATCAGCCGGAAGTCACGAGCCTTCCAATTGGATCGGATGTAGAAACGCTCGCCGAGGTGTTCGATGTCGTACTCGTGATCGTCCTCCCTGGCGAGAAAGAGGCGAGGTGCAGACAACGGCTGGTCGGCCGCGATCACGCGCATCTCGTGAGAAAGGGTCTGGTAGCTCGCGATGATGATGTAGCGTTGTGACTTGCTCCGCCGAACGTTGACGTAGAACTCCTCGTCGGCCTCTTCGAAGACCAAGTCGTCCTGGGCCTGAGATGTGCCGAGCGCGTGGCGCCAAACCTGATACGCACGCAACGTGTTTGCGTCGCGCTTGACGTAGAACAAGTGCACGTTGTCAGCCGCCCACGCCATCCCCCCGCTGGAGTTCTCGAGTACGTCGCCCAACGAGGTCCCGGTCTCGAGGCTCCGGAATCGGATCGTGTAGGTGCGGCGGCCCAGGGTATCCTCGGCGTACGCCAGAATATTTCGATCCTCGCTCACGATGGCGCCCGCGAGCTGGTAGAACTCGTGCCCCTCGGCCTCGAGGTTGCCGTCGATCATGACCTGCTCGGAGGATTGGGGACTCCCGCGCCTCCGACACAATATCGGGTACTCCTTGGCTTCCTCGAAGCGCACATAGTACCAGTCGTGATCGAACCGATAAGGCACGGTCGATTCGTCGGGGTCGATCCGGTCGACGATCTCCTGAAACAGCGTCTCTTGGAAGTCGGCTAGTGGTGCCATCTGTTCGGTCGTGTATGCATTTTCTGCTTCGAGGTAGGTGAGGACCTCGGGCTCCGATCGTTCGTCGTCGCGAAGCCAGTAGTACTCGTCCTGGCGGACGTCTCCGTGTGCCTCGATGGTGTGCGGACGCTTCTGCGCTGTGGGCGGTGTTGCCTTCATGGAACTCTGGGTCTCCTGCGTGCTCGCTGGTACGTCTTCGCCGCCAGTCCTGTCCTGTCGGCTTCGAGGTGTTTCTGGGTCCGGCGCCGGCTCGCCACGTGCGTGATCCTGGATCCAACCCTGTGACTCCATGCAGTACCAGAACTGATTCCAGTTGTTTCCGATGAATCCGGTGTGGGCGGTCTTGAACTCCGACTCTTCGAGGCACTGGGCTTCCGCTGTGTCGAACGGTTGTTTCGGGACACCGATGGAAACGAAGTCCTCTCGGGGAAACCACCAGTGGCGCAAGGCGACGCACCCGGTGGTTCCACCCAGCAGAACCGCGCAACACACGAGCCCGGACAGCCCGACGCGGGATCGCTTCACGACGGGCCGAGCGGTTTCGATGCGTGTCACCTCCTCGCGACAGCATACTCCGCGTCAGCGTGCACACGTAGTTTTGCGCCATTTTCCGCACGCGCGTATCCTGCGTCACCGGCCGGCTGCGGGCTCGGCAACATCGAGGAGATCGAGCGGAGACGGTGATCGAGCCACGACGCGATAGAGCCGGAGAGATCGGCAGGCAAGGTCGGTGTTCACCTTGAGGCACAAGTCCCGCGAGGTCTTGCTCGCTTCGCTGGTCATGGCATCGGTAGCGGCGGGTTTCTGGATCGGGCGCGGGTACGTGAATCCGAAGCTCGGTGTTCCGTTCGTCTCGGTCGACCTCGTTCAATACTTCCACCCAGTCGCGGTTCACATGCATCGCGAACTTCGAAACGGACACTTTTCGCTCTGGAACCCCCACCAGATGGCGGGAATGCCGTTTCTCGCGACCCATATCTCCGGCCCCGCCTACCCGCCCAACCTA
>JAJDAM010000755.1 GCA_029261905.1 Deltaproteobacteria bacterium | reverse complement strand
GCGGCGAGATCGCGCTGCGGCAGCGACGGCAACGACCACGCAGGATCAGAAACGACAGCACGGGGATGTTGTCCCACACCGCGACCGGAGCCTGACAGCCGGGACAATGCGACCCCGGCCTCGACAACGACTCCCCTCTGGGCAGCCGATAGATCACCACATTCAAGAACGAGCCGATCGCCAGACCGAACGCAGTGGCGGAGAGGACCACGAATGACGTCGGGAGTGAACTCAGTTCGTTCATGTTTCGGAGTGTAGGGCCGCGCTAGAAGTCTGCACGATGAAGCGACCCGATTCGGGTCGGCGCCCTATCGGAAGTCACGGCGTTCAAAAATGGCCATCGAGATCATGAGCAGGATCACGATGTAGCCGACGCCGTAAACCATCGGTATCGCCAGGTCCGAAGCAGAGATCGGCAACCCGTGTGCTGCCTCGATGGTCAGGTCGAAACTCGCCATGTCTGGCAGCACGCGATGCAACCAGGTCGTGACCCATTCGATGCTCGTGTCGGATGCCTTCGCGCCCATCAGCTTGAGATCGCGCGTCAGGTTTCCAACGATCCAGATCCCGACCGAAAAGAACGAAGCCAACATCGGCGTGGTGAACGCCGAAAACAGCGTCGCGATCGCTACCACGAGCGCGAGTTCTACGCACAACAGAGCGATCACTGCCGCATCCGAGAGGCCGAGCGACGCCCCGGTGACGACCGATGTCCCGACGAAGAACGCGACCATGATGCCCAACTGCAGCCAGATCGTGATCAACAGCCCGAAGTACTTTCCGAGCAGGAATTCCGATCGAGACAACGGCTTGGACAAGATCGTATAGACGGTTCTTCGATCGACCTCTTTGTGAATGAGATTGACGCCGACGAAGATCGCAATCGCGACCGAGAACAACCGGATCGAGGCGAATCCGAAATTCTGCAGGATCCGGTCGTTGTCGATATAGGAAAGCTGCGACAGCGCGATGGCCAACAGAATCAGCGCGATCGCGAAACCGAGCAGCGTGTAGAGCAGTTTGCTTCGTATCGCCTCGCGAACCGTGTTCGAAGCCAACGTCCAGATGCGCAAGATCACGACGCGGCCTCCTCGTCCTGACTCTCGTTGACGGCCGTCATGAAGATCGACTCGAGCGAAACTCGATGTGGGATCGACGAGACCACCCTGGCGCCTGCATTGAGCGCGAGCCGCATCGCCGGGCTCGCGTCCTTCTCGGCGACGCGCAGTTCGATCTGTTCGCCATGTCCGCGCAACTTCGCACCGAAGCGCTCCTCCAACTCGACGGCCGTCTCCGCCGGAAGGCCGGCCAGCACCAGATCGGCCTCGGGTTCTCCGGCCACCAGAAACTCGTCGATTGCGCCCTCGTAGCGAATTCGCCCGGCCGCGATGATCGCGACCCGATCACAGACCATCTCCACGTCGGAAAGGATGTGTGTGTTCATGAAGACTGTCTTGCCCTGTGTTCGCAGCCTCAGAATCAAGTCGCGCACGTCTTTGCGACCGATCGGATCGAGACCACTCATCGGCTCATCGAGGAATACGACCTGGGGGTCATGCACGAGCGCCTGCGCGATCCCGACGCGCTGCAACATACCCTTCGAATAGGTACGCAGCCGCGCGTCCGCTGCCTGGCTCAGCCCGACCAGACCCAGCAGTTCGTCCACCCGACTCGCCCGCAGGTTGCGCTCGACGCCGGATAGCTTTGCGTAGAAATCGAGAATTTCGCGTCCGGTCAGGTAATCGTAGAAGTAGGGATTTTCGGGCAGGTACCCGATCTGCCTGCGGAACGCGGTTTCGTTGACCGCATTGCCGAGAATCGACGTCCGACCGGACGTCGCGTGGATCAGGCCCATCAGCACTTTGAGCGTCGTCGTCTTGCCCGCTCCGTTGGGACCGACGAACCCGAAGATCTCCCGTTCGCGCACCCGAAAGGAAATTCCGTGGAGGACGCGCTTGCGGCGCAGCCCGAATCCGGGCCGGAAGTCCTTCACGATGTCCTCGACGAGAACGATGTCGTTGGAGGTCGTCATACTCCCTCCTGCCGTTTTCGCATTTCTCCCCAGCGCTTCTGCCGAGCGCGGTCTGAAGGAGTGACATGCAGTTCGTAACGAGATCGATAGAACGAGGAGACGATCACTCCGGTCTCTTCGTGAAGAATCCACTCGAACCCGTCTAGAAAAAGCTGCGCGCGCGGCAATCGCTCGAGAACCGGGTTGGGGCCCGTGAGCAGATCCGTGACCCGCTCGATGTCCCGACCCTTGCGGCGCCAGTATTCTTCGCGCGCTTCATCGAGAAAGCGCGCGCGCCGCTCGATTTCGATCTCGTCGAGTGCCTTGGACAACTCGGCCTTCTGGAACTCGTCATCCGTCTCTTCGATCAACTGGGTGATGAATGCGGAGGCCACGGCAAGTCCGCCCTGTGAGCTGCGCAGCCGAGCGATCAGTCGGGGGACGTAGCGTGGTGTCCGCTCCAACCCGATGGTGCCTTCGAGCGTATCTGCCGCCAGCAGCGGCCGATCCAGATAGAAGAACTGGTTGAACCCGAGGTGATAGCGGTTACGCCATTCCAACGGGTGGTGTGCGATTCCGATTTCGAGCAGCCGATTGGCGCGCTCGACGATCGCGGGGCTCGAGGTGAGCCAAACCGCGGCGAATCGGTAGGGATGATCGACCCAGGGATTGATCTCGACGATGGTCTCGAGAATTCCAGCCGTCGCATCCGTGTCGGCGTTTTCCTCGCCGCCCGACAGCTGCACAGCGCGCATCCAGTAGTAGTCGGCAAACGTGGCGTCGAATCCGAGAGTCATCAGGCGCGCGAAACGGCGCGGAGGCACGACGATCTCTGCTGGCTCGGGATTGGACATGAAGTCCATCCTGCTGTGCGCCGCGCCAGTCGTTGCGATCGCGATCAACGAAATTGCGAGCGAGAGCCATTGCTTCGCCCTCGCAGTCGTCTTGATCACATTTCCCCTCGAAGATGTGCGCAGAACGATCCTGGCCCAGAAGGGCCTAGTATTCGTCTGTTGTTCGCTGAATGGCCACGCTGTCGTAGATCGGCTGACCGTCTTCCGGCCGGACCGGCGTGCCAAACCCGAACAAACCTGCCGGGCACTCGCCGGTCACCGCACCGTCTATATCGACAGACGGATGCACATACATGATCGCTGACGGCAGGCCATCGCCATCGACGTCACCGAAAGCCGACGCAGTGAAACACAAGGTACAAGTACAGGCTGTCGCGCCCGTGTTGTTCTCGTAGGAATAGAAGACGTTGCCGTCGGGTTTCCAGCCGAGGTCAGCGTAGGCAGCGTCAGAGGCGGCATCCCAGCCCATTTTTTGAGTCCCGAGTCCGGGACCGCTGAAGTCAGGGAACGGTGCTGCCTCGAAGAAGGCCCCCGTTTCGGCCAAGTAGGTCGTTTGTGCGCGTGCGACCGCTGCGAGGTTGGCAAACGCTTCACTGCGGCGCGAATGCGCCTGGTAGGTGATGAAATTCGGAATCGCAATCGCCGCCAGGATCCCAATGATTCCGACGACGATCATCAACTCGATGATGGTAAACCCGCCGCGTTCATTCGCTTGAATCGTCATTGGAACCTCCTAGACAAAAGAAGAGGCGGGGACCGGCATCAGCCGGT
>JAJDAM010000754.1 GCA_029261905.1 Deltaproteobacteria bacterium | reverse complement strand
CGGCGCGATACGCGGCTTCGATGCCACCTTCGAGTGGGAGCGAACCCCAGCGCGCCGTGACCCACGCGTAACGAACCGAGAATCGCTGCGTAGGGCGGTGAGCTGCACCGGCCACTCCGTATGCGTTGCGCACGATGATGGTACACCACGGCATGGTGGACTGGTTGATCGCGCTCATCGCACGCACGCCCTGACGAATCGTCCCGGCTCTCTCCGCTTCGAGACCGACGAGGAAACCCGGGCAGTCCTCGAGGTAGACGACCGGCAGATGAAAGGTCTGAGCGGTATCAACGAAGCGAATGATCTTCTGACAGGCTGCGGCCGTCCAGGCTCCTCCCTGGAAGTAGGGATCGCTCGCCATCAACGCCACCGGCCAGCCGTCGAGTCGCGCAAAGCCGGTAATGATCGATCGGCCGTACATCTGGCTCATCTCGAAGAACGAACCTTCGTCGACGAGCTGTTCGATGATCCGGCGCATTTTGTAGACCTTGCGCTTGTTACGCGGGATTAGATTCGCGATTTCACCGAGCGGGCGATCGGGGTTGTCGGTCGAGTCGGTCCGCGGCGGCAGATCGTAGACCGAGTTCGGCAGATACGAGAGAAACCTCCGGGTGCGCTCGAAAGCTTCGATTTCGGTATCCACTGCATCGTCGACGCCCCCTGACTTCGTCTGTATCAGGTGACCCCCGAGTTCCTGCTTGGACAGATCTTCGCCGATTCCCGACACAACGGGCGGCCCGGCGACGAACATCGCGGATAGATCTTTGACCATGATCGAATAGTGGCTGGCCGCCAAACGGGCTGCGCCCAACCCCGCGACCGAGCCGAGGCCGAGCCCCACGACCGGCACGGTCGCCAGGTTCTCCGCCCAGATGTGATAACCGGGTGAGCCGAAACCACCGGGAAGGTTGGACCGCCCTTTCGTCTCGATGGTCTTGACCGAGCCACCCCCGCCCGAGCCTTCGATCAAGCGCACGATCGGCAGTCGCAGTCCCTTTGCCATCTCTTCGGGGTACTGTGCTTTGATCGCGATGGCCGCGTCGGCCGAGCCGCCGCGGATCGTGAAGTCGTCACCGCTTACGACTACCGGCCGACCCGCGATCTGTCCGCGGCCCATCACGCAATTGGCCGGCAGATGCTCGATCAGATTTCCTTCGTCATCGTATTGGCAAACACCCGCAAGCCCGCCGACTTCCTGGAACGTCGATGGGTCGAGCAATGCGTCGATGCGTTCCCGAACGGTCAGCCTGCCGCCCTTGTGTTGCCGTTCGATCTTGTCTTCGCCGCCGAGCTTCTGCGCGAGAAGCCGGCGACGTTCCAATTCGTCGAGTTCAGGTTGCCAGGTCATCCCGCTAGTGTACGCGGCTCGAGCCAGTCTTGTCGGGTGGCCGCGCGAGGCGCCCATTGCGTCGCCACTGTGATCCCGCGGCGATCGCCGCCAGATCAGGGCGTGTCGATCACCCGCAGCGTACCGACCTTCGCGGGTGCGAGCAGTTCATCGATGGACGCCAGCACCGCAGACGGCGTGATCCCCGTCATGCATTTTGCCTGAGCAAACCAGCACGACAGAACCTTGTTGTCATGGACGAACATGCACGGCGAGCAGGCGAGCTTCATGTAGTGAACCGCGTGGCGCTGTTCATCGCGCGAACGCAACGGACCGTACAGGACCGGGGTTTCCGGGCCGAACAGCGCGACGGTCGAAGCACCCGATGCCGACGCGATATGGAGTGGGCCGCTGTCGTTCGTAACACACACCGATGCGTGTTCGAACAGTGCGACAAGCTCGGCGATCGAAATACGACCGGCCAAATTGACGATGCGATGAGCGACGCCCGAGGCGTGCACGACCGACTCTACGTATTCGCGCTCTGACTTCGACCCGGTGACCACCACATTGACAGTTCGCTGCGCACACAGGTGTTTGAGGAGCTCCGCGACCTGTTCGGGGGGCCAGCGCCTTTCCAGCGCCATGTCACCGGCATTGGGATTCACGACGACGATCGGCTCATCGGGTCGAAACGCCGCGTCTTCGCGCAGCGTCCGTTCGCAAGCCTCCCAGCAAGCCTCCGGTGCCGTGATGGCCGGCAGCGCACTGGCACTCGCAACGATCGCGGAATCGACCGGGTCCATCGGGTCGCCCTGGAACAGATCCAGGAAGTTCAGCGAGACGTGGTTGTACGCGTTGAATGGAACTTCGACATCGTGCAATCGTCCGCGCCACTTCCCTTTCGCGCTGAATCCATGCGAACGCCGCGGACGCGCGAACAGCGAGAAGATCGCCGAGAATCGCGTGAAGAATTCCAGATCGAGAATCAAGTCGTAGCGCTCGCGACGAATCGCGAGAATCATCCGAATCGTCGCCGACAAGAAGTGCGGGATCCCACGGCCCAGATCGATCGTGAAGATCTTCCCCAACACCGGGTACAGATCGAGAATCGCAACGTTCTCGTTCAGCGTGACGAAATCGATTCTCGCGTTGGGGTACTTGGACCGGATTTGTTCGAACAGCGGCGAGGCGAGCACGATGCTCCCCATCCCCCACATCTTCAACAACAGAACTCTCTCTACGTCTTGTGACGCGAGCGGCTTTCGGGCCCTCAAGCCTTTCTTCGCGAGCGCCAACAACGCGCAGATCGCCGTGCCGATCCAGCGATCGATCCACAGCGCCACCGAATAGGGTCGTCGCGGCTGCGTGACTCTCATGGCTTCGATTCTACCACCGTGTCGTCATCCACCCTACCAATCGGCAATCAGGGACGGATCCGTGAGGGTGCGATGCTGGTAGATCTTGACCTGACCGATCTGCTTTACGACGTCATAGTGGTCTTCGAAGAACGCGAGAATCTCGCGGCCAAATACCAACTCGTCCGAAAGATCATCGACCCGCAACGCGTGGTCGTCCCATACGACGATACGCGGAGGTCTCGCGGTCAGATCGGCGAGAACCTCGGCTCGGTGGGCGTGACCGACGATCTGGTGGCCCATGACGAAGCGGATCGGATTGGGCCTGTCGGTCAAGTAATAGTAGGCGCCGTCGTTGGGAAGAAACAGCACCGGTTCATTGGACTGTGTATTCAACTGAATCCACCGCGTCACACGCATCACGTGCTGGTCGCCCTGTGGACGGTGACCGCGCCGGAAGGTCTGCTCACCGAAGCGGACGGATCGCCACGAATCCGAAATCGGCGCTGCGGTCTGCCAGAAGCCGCCAAATCCAAACAGGACCGCGAGAGTGATCAATCGCCAGCTCGCAATCCGCGGCTGTTCGCGAAATACCGTCATTGTTCGATCCAACGCGAAACACAGCAGCAACGCGACCGCCGGGAGTGAAGCGTGTGTACGGTGCAGGCTCGCGCGCCCCATCGCCGAGCGAAACGCGATCATTCCGAATAGGGCGACCAGGAACATCATCATGCGTACCGGGTCTTTGCTCAGTCCATCGGCCAGTTCCCGTACGGAACGCAGAGGGTGACGCAGATCGAAACCCGTCACGGGCAGCAACAACAGCAAGCCGCCCAGACACACGAGCGGGACCGCATACGCGAGCCGAAGCGTTTCGGATGACCTCGTCGAGAGATCCCGCAATTCAATCGGCAAGCTCGACACGATATTGGGAAACAGCAGCTTTCCGTAGCCAGCGATCAGATACGCGGGGTACTGCGCTACATCGTTCAGCATCGGCAGCAACGCATCGTTAGCGCCGTAGTAGATCAACAGCGGTGCCATCGTGACGAGCGCGGCGCCTCCATACACGAGCGCCGCGCGACCGTCCCGACGGATTGCGAAACCCACGAGGGTCGCAAGTGCGATCGCCGTTCCGTATTCCTGGCTGTACAGCAGAGAAATCCCGGTCAATGCGCCCGCCGGGATCAACCACGAGCGGCGATTGGTCACGAGCCAGCGAAACAAGAAGCAGGCGGCAAACAACGCCCACCCCACCCGAAGCTCGATCCACGGCAACAGAAACGGCAACAGGAGCAATGCGATGCGATTTCGCACGAGCGCGCCACCCAGCGCAAATAGCGCCGTCCACCCCAACACCCGCGTCAGGCTCCAGTACAGGTTCCAGCCGGCGATTGATTTCCCGACCAGCGCCCAGAAGCCGACGAGCCCGAGGTCATAGAGAGGGCCGTAGAGACAGAAGACATCTCTCCCCTGGAACCATCCGTGCCGAAGCGCGTTTGCCCACGCGAGATGCTGCCCCGTCTCGCCCAGAAACTTGAAATTGTCGACGACGATCTTCTCGTCGGGGACACTGTGCATGACGTTCCACAGGTGCAACCACAGCCCACGGGTGAGAACCAGCGCAATGACGACGACGCTGGCCGACCAGATGAGGTTGACCCAGAGACGGCGAACCGGAACCTCTGCCACTTCGGGCAGCGCCGCCGCGCCGTCCTCGAGTTCGAGTCTCTTTGCGAAAACGAACACTGACAGGCAGCAACCAATCACCATCGCGTCCGCAAGAAGCCCAGGCAGCAAGAGCAATCCCAGCAGGGAACTGATCGACAGCAACTCGAGCACGATCGCATCGCGACCGACGATTCGATATCGCGCCAATTCGCGAGCGATCACCCACGCGGCCAGCGCGCCGACGACCAGCCCGAACGCCAGCCAGAAAGTTTCCTGCACGACTGGATAGCGATTCACTGTCGCGACGCTGACGATGCCGAGATCGTTCTCGTGGTACTCGAAACGAATCGGCAGCCAACGCGCCAGCAGCAGCGTGACAGCTGCTGCCATCGGCAACGAAGCCACTGCTCCTCGTGCCACCAGCTTTTGCACACGAGCCGCCAACTACGGGCCACCCATGCGCAAGCGGTTCCACTCCTGGCGCACTGCCTGAACCAGGAAGGTCGCACCCGAGAAGAAGCAGAAGAGCACGGCGAGGTCGCGCAAGCGAAGCATGTAGCTGGGCCAGAAAGGGTGGGCGTTGAAATCCCATTTGCCGAGCAGGTAGGGGTTTCCGCACAACATCGTGTACAGCGAATAGATGAATGCAAAAAGGAACATGGTTGCCGCAATGGAAAAACGGGCACCCGGAAAGATCAGGAACGGCAATACCCACGCCAGATACTGATAGGCCCAGAAATTCGTGAGCCCGTAGAAGATCATGAACGATCCGCAGATCGTCACGCCGAGATCGCGCGGATCGGATTGATGTCGGCGTAGGAATGCATAGACGACGATCGGAGAGATCGACACGATCGAGTTGTGATCGCGGTGGAAGGCGATGACGGCCTTGAGAACGGCGCGCACGCGCTCGGGCGATGTCTCGACGATTCCGAACGAATTCCAGAAACCCCAAATCGGGACGCCTCCTGGTGTCACGATGTCGAGCCCCGGGTAGGCGAGCACTCGTGTGTACAGCAGGTCCCACGCTTGGATTGCGGTCGTCAAATAGGTGGTCGCACCCACTGCGAGCGCAACGCCCGCGAACACGAACGAAGCTCTCCCACTGAAGAAGAAAAAGAGCGCCGGAATCGCCAGTACAGTCGGCAGCTTGAACCACAGCCCCACCCCGATCGCCACACCAGCCAATGGCGCGCGTCGCTCGACCGCGAAGCTCGTCGCGAGCAACACGAAAAAGGCGACTGCGGTGTCAGTATTGCCGTGATAGGCGGAGAAGATCACCGCAAGCGGGTTCAGCCAGTAGCCGGCGAAGATCGCGTATTTCCACGGTGAATCGCGAAACAGACGCAACAACAACAGCGCGTTACCCAGATCGAACAGGCTGAAGATCAAACCGTGAGGAATCCGGAATGGAATATCCCATGCCTTGGCGAGCTGCCAGACTTCGGAAAGCGCTCGGCCGATGAAGGGCGGGTGGTTGAATACTTCTTGGAACGAGTAGTAGCCGATCAATCCGTGCTGCGTCGTCCAACCCGCATGGCTCGCCCAGATCGGCACGTCGTCGGTACCTGGCGTAAACAGGACCAGGTAGGCGCGCAACGCAATACCCAGCGCGACGGCACCCCACAGCCACGGCCCCCGTTCGCGAAACATCGCGTACCGGTCGGTCGCAAGCGGCGAATGTTCGCTCAGGTCCGCTTGCGCCATGCCGTGTGGACCTCGGATACCAGGAGCAGTAAGACTGTCGCTGCAGTCGTTCCGGCACCCGCATGGAAGAACTCGGGCCGATAGATCATCACGATGTCTCGCTCGCCGGCGGGGAGGTCCACTGCCAGCTTGCCGCGGTCGGTCATCGCGGGCAAGCCGTCGACGCGCCATTCACGCGTTCCTTCGCCGAGTCGAAACGGAAAGCGTACGCGAGAGTCCTGCGTGGCAGTCGCCCGGTACACGAGGCGGTTGGGAGCGAAGTCGACCAATTCAGCGCTCGCCCCGAAGGTCCCGCTCAAGCGCAGGGGCTTGGGTCGATGATCCCCGGCGTGGAGTGCGGGCCCCGTCACGGCGTGTTGCCAGCGCAGGCTCTGCCACAGAAGATCTGCGCCGATACAAACTGCGAGTCCAACCAACAGCGGCGCGCCCCAACGTCGCGCCCTTGGCCACGTCTCCTTCAGACGCTGGACACCCAACGCTGCCACGATCGTGAAACAGAACAGCGTCAAGAAGAGGAATCGCGAGGGACCCCGCTGGGTACGCCAGACCGGTAGGCCTTCGAGCCACGGCCAC
>JAJDAM010000753.1 GCA_029261905.1 Deltaproteobacteria bacterium | reverse complement strand
GAGCTGGGTGTCCTCGTCGCTCGATGCCTTCCCCAGGCTCACGATCTCACCCTGCGCGTCCATTTCGAGCACGTGCACCGCGGGGTTGCCGCTCCCATTCAAGAACGCGAGTGCAAAGATGTCTCTAGACCCGAAGCCGGGTACATGCGAGACGGAGACCTGGGTCGATGGCGCGGTGGAGCTCCAGTAATCGAGTTCGTCGATTTCGCCCGTCACCGAGCTCACCGAAAACGTGCGAGCGGATCTTCCCTGGGGCTCCATCTGCGCCGCGAGTACGAACCGGGTCGGCGCGCCACCACCGAAATGTTCGAGTTCGAACTCGGGACCCGCAGTGACGACTTTCGTGTCGAGGGCGTTGCTCAAGAAGAACGCCCCGGGTGTCTCGGAGGACTGGCTCACCCTGAACGTGCGAAGCAGCGCACGCCCGTCGGGACGCTTCTGGGCCGTAACGACGAAAGTCCCGCTCGACGCTTGAACTCCGGTGACACGCGCTTCCGTCCCTTCTCCCAGGAACTCCCAGTCGTGCAGAAAGGGAGAGTGCTGAGTGTTCACCCCATAAAGATGCAGATAGACACCCTGATCGGTCTCTTCGATCACCGCCAGGTTTCCGAGCCCGAGGTATTCGATCCGGGCTGTCGAGGCGATCGGTTCGATGACGGGTGTCGCTTCGTCCAGATCCGGCAGGTCTACCGGCTTCGATTCACCGTACCCGGTGTAGCTGCCATCGAATCGATCCGGATCTGTGTCGGTCGTCTTCGACGTGAGAGACGCATCCCCGTCTCTCGAACCGCGCGAATCCTGGGCGAGGTCGCCGACGGTTTCGTGGTCCACGGTGACCGGATTCGCGTCCGCGATCGTCCCTGCATCGACGTCGACGTCCCACACCACGATCCGCAGTTTGGCACTTCCATCGACGATGGCGCTCGCTGCCACGTCGTGGGTCATGCAGGCGAGATCCTCATCGAGCCAGCCGTTGGTCCACGGGGCGCTCTCGGCCTGCTCCGCCGGGTAGAAGAGCGTTTCGAAGCCGTAATCGAGCAGCACGGACTGGTCCGCGGTCTGTCCGGTCGTATAGGCCTGGATGAGTTCGCGGCCGATTCGATCAGCGGAAGTGATGCGGCAATTGTTGCAGGCTCCGCCGCTTCCGCCCTTGGTACCGGTGTACCCCGGATAGCTCCCGCCGCCCGAGGTCGAAAACGTGTGCCCAGAATTCCACGAACCGAATGCCAGGGTCCCATCGAAGCCCACGATTTCGCGGAACAGGGAATGATCCATCCCAATGGCCCACCAGATCGCCATGTCGCGAGCGCTCGCGCTGTGGCTCGTGTCGACCCCGGGTGTATTGTCGTTGAAGTGAACGTGGTCGCCGCCATAGGCGTTGAAGAAGATCGTGTCGTCCAGGCCGAGTTCTTCGGCGCGAGCGTTCATCATCTCCGTGAACCCCGCTTCCTGAAGGGCCGCTGAATCGTTTGCCAGAGTCGAATCGATCGACGTGGCGACGTGCTGCGCGATGGCAATCGACGAGTCGCCGGCAGAGGTATGCATCATCGAATACAGCAGATCCTCGAACCGGATCTGGATGCCCTCTACCAGGCCTTCGTTCGAATGCGAGCTCTGCCCTGAACCGCTGTGGTTGTTGTTGATCCCGGCGGCCTTTGCGCTGATCTCGACCAGGTCGTTCAGGCCGACGTAGCCGGACTCGACCGCCTCGACTGCCAGCAACAGCGTGAAACTCTTGGTCGTGCTTGCCATGTGATTCGGTGTATCTGCGTTGAACTCGTAGAGGTTCCCAGCACCACCCGCTTCCATGTCCAAGAGCGAGTCGCCTACGAAGGCCTGATTTGCCTGGAAGTGCAAGCCGGGAATGAGAGGTGCCGGCGGAATCGCCTCGGCCGAGTGACCGAACATCAGCGTTAGTTGGATGATGACCAGAGAAACGTACCGGGTTAGCTTGACCAAATTCGCGCCTCCTTCGGAAACTCCTGTCCCGAGCAAGACACCTTAGGCGGAGCATTTTGCGGTAGCTGTGAAGCGATTCACACCCCTTCCGAAGGGGCAAACGATCCGGAGCCCAGCAAGGATAGACCGCGGATTTGCACGGGAATTTCCGATATTTGTTTGCGGTCGCTGATTGACTCCGCCTGTGTTGCACCGCTGTCCACTCTTGCCAATCTCTCACCACGCCGACCGTGTATGGAGTAGAGTCCGCACCAAGAACGGAGGACCAGGAATGAGCGAGGCATTCGATCGAACGACGGGCAACCAATCGCGGGGCTACACCTCGGAGCGGGGGCCGTTCAAAATCAACGCGAACCCGCAGATCAATCCCCCGATTTCGCGGGAAATGATCGACGTCGACAAGGCAGCCGACGGTTTCGACCACGGTCAACTGGCGGAGAAGTGCGGATCGGATGCCGCCCGCCAGGCGATCGGCGAAATGGTGAAGGCCTTCATTCCCGGCACCAGCACGACGCCGCTCTTCGGTCAGGGGGGTCCGAATGGCATGAGCCTGGTGCATGTGTGGTTCGGCCCGAACTTCCCGCTATTTCGTCACAGCCACCCTCGCTACGGCGATTGTCTCTACTACGTGATCGCCGGCGAGATCAGGCTGGGCAGCCGCACGCTCGGCGCGGGCAGCACCTTTTTTCTACCCAACGGCCAGCCCTACAAATACACGGCGGGCCCTGCCGGTGTTGAACTGCTGGAGTTTCGTGCGGGCGGCGGCGACAAGGGCTCCCCCGGTATGAAGCTCGACGAGCGCTCGATCGAATCGATCGAAAGGATCACAGCCGGCTCCTACGAAAACGACGAGCGCTGGCAGGTACCCGAGCGCATGGGCGACACCGCCATCCGACAGGCGCGAATCGACGGCCGCCTCGACAGCGCGAAGTAGAAGGAGAAGTAGAAGGAGCTGCCAGAGCTTTCGCCCGGTCCTTCTGGCGGGACGCGCGGAACTCCTTCATTCGCCGTTGATTGCGACGGGAAGGCAAGGGCCCTCAGTTCGCCTTGCCCCGTCGGATCTCCGGCCGCGCGCGCAGCTCTTCACGCAGTGCGTCGATGAAGACCCGCAGGCGCGGCGACATGAAGCGCGCATCGGGGTAGACGATCTGCACCGGGATCGGCTCCGGCTCGAACGCCTCGAGCACCACGCGCAGTCTCCCGGCTCGGACGTCGGGCTCGACCTGATAGGACAAGAACGAACCGAAGCCGAGCCCCGCCACGCAGGCTGCAACCGATGCGCTCGCCAGCGTACACGAGAACGAGGCGTTCACTCGGACCATCACATCGGTTCCTGCGTCGCGAAAGTCCCAGCGACTCGATGGGCCGATTCCATCGTGCGATACGCATGGAAGCGTTGTCAGATCTTTCGGGTGAGTCGGCTCGTCGTGCCGCGCGAGCAGGTCGGGGCTGGCGACGACCACTCGACGCACCTCGCCCACGGGCACCGCGAGCAGGGACGAATCCGGCAGGCGGCCGATGCGCACGGCGAGGTGGATCCCTTCGTCGACCAGATCGATGTTGCGATCGAGCAGCAGCAGTTCGACGCGTACCCGCGGGTAGCGCCCGAGGAATCGGGTCACCGCCGGCGCAACGTGCCTCTCGCCGAACAGCAGCGGTGCTGTGACGCGGATTTCGCCGCGCGGCTCGGCATCCGCAGACACGATCGCCTGCTCGGCCTCCTCCACATCGGCGAGGATCTTGCGGCAGCGATCCAGGTAGACGCGACCCTCTTCGGTGAGCGACATCCGGCGCGTCGTGCGGGTCAGCAAGCGCACTCCGAGGTGCTCCTCGAGCGTGGCCAGACTGCGAACCATGGTCGGCGGCGCGCGGTCCATGGCTTCAGCCGCCGCACTCAAACTTCCCGCATCGACGATGGCCACGAAGGCCCGCATGGCCGCAAGCTTGTCCATTCGGGAATTTTAGTCAGCTTTCCTGAATAAAGATATGAATCTGTCGGTATTTATCCAAATTACGCATCTCCGTAGGCTGCCTGTCGTGGCTGGCAATGGAGCGAGCCCCGAAGCAACCCGAACCGAGGAGAACATCCCGATGACCGAGACCCAGCAACCCCGATGGACCGGCGGCGCGCACCACGTCGGACTGACCGTTCCCGATCTGGCCGAGGCAGTGCGGTTCTTCCAGGACGGCCTGGATTTTCAGAAAGTGGGTGAGGTGCCCGCCTATCCCGCCGCCTTCTTGAGCGATGGAGAGGTGATGATCACGCTGTGGCAGGCGACCGACGGCACCGCAGCCGTCGGCTTCGATCGCCACCGCAACCTCGGTCTCCATCACCTCGCTCTGCGGGTGGGCGAACATGGTCTCGACGCACTGCACGAGCGCCTCGCGGCCCGCGCCGACGTGGAGATCGAGTTCGCGCCCGTACCCCTGGGCGAAGGACCGACTCGGCACATGATGACGCGGATCCCGGGCGAGATTCGCGTCGAGTTCATCGCGCCGGCTTCTTGAAATACAGTGCATAACAATCAAGAGATTGACACGCGACACCCGCGAAGTACGCGAACCATACGAAGAAGTATCGGAAAGGAGATCGACATGACCGACGAGCCCACCTTCCACGCTGGCGAGCAGGCCGTGCAGGAACAGCTCGGTGTCTTCGAGACGATCGGACCGTGGGCGAGCAAGGTCGTGCGCCCGCTGCTGCCCGATCAGCACCGCTCCTTCTATGCCGCCTTGCCGTTTCTCGTGGCCGCGGCGCGCGACGGAAAGGGTCGGCCGTGGGCGACGCTGCTCGCGGGTCGGCCCGGGTTCGCGGAGTCACCCGACGCCGCGCACCTGCGCATCGGGGCCCGGCCCGTACCCGGCGATGCGCTCGAGCGCGAACTCGTGCCGGGCGTCGAACTCGGGCTGCTGGGCATCGAGCTGGCTACCCGCCGACGCAATCGGGTGAACGGGTTGATCTCGGGCGAGGGTCCCGAGGGACTCGAACTCGAGGTCGGCCAGGCCTTTGGAAACTGCCCGCAGTACATCCACGAACGCGAATGGCATTGGACGCAGCCCGAAGCCGAGCCTCCGCCGATCGTTCGCAGCCGGACCTTCACATCCGGCATGCGCGAACGCATCAGCGCCGCCGACACTTTCTTCATCGCGACCGGACATCCGGACGCTGACGGCACGCGGTCCCACGGAATGGACGCTTCGCATCGCGGAGGGGCTCCAGGCTTCGTGAAGTTCGATGGCGAGCGCCGGCTCGTGTTTCCGGATTACGCTGGAAACAACCACTTCAACACGATCGGCAACCTGGTCGTCGACGACCGCACCGGACTGCTGTTCGTCGATTTCCAAAGCGGTGGCATGCTGCAGCTCACGGGTCGCTCGACGATCGACTGGGATTCTCCTGAAGTGGCCCGCTACCCCGGCGCACGGCGCCTGGTGATCTTCGAACTCGACGAGGCCGTGGAACTCGCGAGCGCGCTGCCGTTGCGTTGGAC
>JAJDAM010000752.1 GCA_029261905.1 Deltaproteobacteria bacterium | reverse complement strand
TCTTCGAACTCCATCCCGCGGCCCTTGAATACCGACTGGTATTCGCCGGCCAATACGTCGGCGACCTGCCGCCCCGTTCGGACCTGGATTTCTCGGACTCGTTGAAGAATCTCTCTCGCCAGCATCGGTTCGACCCAATCGCTCTACGGGACGAGAATTCCGACCAGGATCCGTTCGACGATGTCGTCTGCGCTCTTTCCCTCTGCCTCCGCCTCGTAGGTCAGCACGAGGCGATGTCGCAGCACATCGAGCGCGACGTTCTTGACGTCGTGCGGCGTCGCGTAGTCGCGGCCTTGCAGGAAGGCATGGGCTTTGGCGGCCTTGGTCAGGAAGATCGAAGCGCGGGGGCTCGCCCCCATCTCGATCTGGCCGTCGAGTTCGGCGATCCCGGCCGCGGCCGGATCTCGGGTCGCGTGGACGAGATCGATGATGTAGCTGCACACTTTTTCATCGATGAATACCTGATCGACGGCCTGTCGAGCAGCAAAGATGTCCTCGACGGAGGCCACCGCCCGAACCTTCGGTTCGGCCTGCCCACTCGCCATTCGATCGACGATCTTGCGTTCCTCTTCTTTACTCGGGTAGCCGACTTTGACTTTCAGCATGAACCGGTCGACCTGCGCCTCCGGGAGCGGGTAGGTGCCTTCCTGCTCGATCGGGTTCTGGGTCGCCAGTACCAGAAACGGGTCGGGGAGCGGGAAAGTCTCGTTGCCGATCGTGACCTGCCGCTCCTGCATCGCTTCGAGCAATGCCGACTGCTCCTTCGCCGGAGCGCGGTTGATCTCGTCGGCCAGGATCAGATTCGAGAAGATCGGCCCCTGCTTGACGCTGTAGGTCGCTTCTCGCGGGTTGAAGACTTCCGTGCCGAGGACATCGGCCGGCAGCATGTCGGGAGTGAACTGGATCCGAGAAAAACCCGTGTGGATCGCGTCGGCGAGTGTCCGCACGGTCAGGGTCTTGGCGAGCCCCGGTACCCCTTCGAGCAGCACATGGCCGCCGGTCAACAGCCCGATCAGCAAGCGCGAGACCATCGACTCCTGACCGACGAGCACTTTGGCGACTTCGCTCATCAGATCGCCGCACAGCTTGGCCTGCTGCTCGGTGCCCTGAGAAGATCCTTCCGACATTTTGCTTCCCCCTGTTTCCACGCGCTGGTTCCCTGGCGGGGCCGGTTCCGAGCTGCGAGTCGCCAGGCACTGGCCCACGCGAACTCACGCACAGCTCGCCTATCTATGCCTATCTAAATAGAAGGCGGTGGGGCTCATCCGGACCCGCCGCCCACAATAGACCCCGCTCGGTGGGTGAGCGGTTCGGAAGTATTGTTTCCCACTGCCCGCGGATCAAGGCCCGACCCTGGCCGAGTGACCCGAAATGGGATGAAATGAGCAACTCTTCGGGGGGCGTATTGATCCATTCGAGTTCTGGCGAAGCAGCAACTCCGAATTCGAGCTCTATTCCGCCTGTGCAAGCCCAGGGGATCGGCTGATTGGACCCGGTCTCGTTCGCTCTGATGGCCACGTTCGTGTTGGCGGCCGGAATCACGATCGCCCTCGTGCGGCCGTTGCTGGTGATCGACAATCCGCAGATCACGATCGCGATCCTTGCCGCAATCAGCCTCGCCGCGCTGGCCATGCTGGTGCGCACCGAGCCGATCGGCTTCACGATCGACGTCGACCCGGCGAGCGAACCGCTGATCGGACGCAACGATCCGGGCATCCCGATCTACCAGCGCGCCATCCGCGATTTCGGCAACGATGATGTCTACGTGATCGCGATGGAGACAGACGATGTCTTCACCGAAGACAACCTCTCGACCCTGGTGCGACTGACCGGTGAACTGCGTCGCCTGCCCGGAATTGCCGAGGTCGAAAGCCTCGCGCGAGTCCTGTCGATCCAATACGACCGCGACCGCGACCTGGTGGATATATCGAACCTGTTTCGGACGGTACCGGGTGACAAACCCGGGCTCGAAGCACTCCGCGAACGGGCGATGTCGGACCCGATCTACCGAAAGACCCTGATCTCCGGCGATGCGCGAACCACCGCGATCAACATCACGTTCCAGCCAATGACCGATGCGGAATTCGTCGCGCTCGACCTCGACGGTCGGATCGAGGCGTTGCTCGACGAGGAAGTCGCCGTCGGAAAGCATTTCTACATCGCCGGCAGACCGCATGTTCGTTCTCAGGCCTATCACCTGATGGTGCACGACATGGGGACGTTGGTGCCGATCGCCGTCGTGATCGCCGCGATCACGCTGTGGCTGATGTCGGGCTCGGTACTCGGCGTCGTACTTCCGCTGATCTCCTGTCTGGTGGCAACACTTTGGGTCTTCGGCGCCATGGCCACACTGCAGATCGACATCAATTTGATCACGTTGGTACTGGGCTCGATGATGATCTGCGTGGGCAGCGTCTACGGAGTGCACGTTTACGCGCGATACGAGGTGATCGCCGCCGAATCGGTCGATGCGCGATCGGCAGCGCTCGACTGCTTGCTGTACGCGCGCACACCCGTCGCGATGGCCGGCTTCACGACCCTGATCGGTTTTGGAGCCCTGTTGTTGACCGATATTCCCGCCACCAACCAATTGGGCGCTTTTTCGATGCTGGGTGTCGTCTCGGTGACGTTGATCTCGCTGACCGGGGTCCCCGCGGCGCTCGCGTGGTTGCCGATTTCCCTCGATTCGAACACCTCGAAAGCTGCGCGCCCGTCGGTGAGTGTCTGGTTCGGACACCGGATCGACGGCATCCTCGAGGCCATCTCGAGGCTCGCGACGCGCCAGCCGACCGCAGTGCTGGTCTTCTGGGGCGCGATCACGATCGCGTCGCTGTTTCTGATCCCGCGCATCACGATCGACACCGACGTCATCACGTTCTTTCTGGATGATTCGCCCGTGCGTACCGACTTCGCAGCCGTCAACGAGTTGCTGACGGGCGCCGTGCCGATCTACGTGCTCGCTTCGGGGCCTGAGGAGGGCGCCTTTCGCGAGCCCGAGACGCTGCGAGCCATCGAACGGCTCCAAGCCGACCTGGAGCAGGTGGAAGGGGTCAGCCAGGTGCTCTCGTCGGTCGATCTGGTTCGGCTGGTCAACCGCGCGATGTCCAACGGGGAGGCCGCCGAAGCGCGCATTCCAGATACGCGGGCTGCACTCGCGGAGGCCACGTTCGTGCTGCCCAAGTCGAAGTTGCGGCGATTCTCCACCTCGAACCACAGCCGTGGCAACCTGGTCGTGCGAACGGGTCAAGCCGGATCGGCGGCCGTGCGAGCACTCGAAGATCGGATCCAGCGCGTGCTGTCGGCCGCCCACCTTCCCGAAGGCTTCACGACCGGCGTCACCGGCAATGCCATCTTGCTCAATCGCAGCGCAGACGGCATTGCGGGCAACCAAGCGACACAGGTTGGGTTCGCTGCCGCTACGATTTTCGTTCTGATCTGCATCGTGTTTCGCTCGATGCGGATCGGACTGATCTCGATGGTGCCCAACATCGTCCCGGTGTTGCTGTTTTTCGGGATTCTGGGAACGGGCATCGCGCCGCTGTCGCTGCCGACGAGCCTGATCGGCAGCATCGCTCTCGGCATCGCGATCGACGACACGATGCACTTCCTGGTCGCCTATCGGAAGCAGCGATCCGACGGGCTGGACCCCGAGGCCGCCGCGCGGCGATGCATCCTCCAGGTCGGGCGCCCGATCATCATGACCAGCGTGATGCTGGTCGTGGGTTTCCTCGTCATCCTCGTCTCGGGCTTCGCCACGCTGCGCGAGTTCGGATACCTGACGGCACTGACGATGGGGGTGTGTCTGACGACGGACCTGATCCTGCTGCCGGCGTTGCTGGTCCGAGTGCGCGCCTGAGACGGGGCCGCGGATCGGGACCGATCAGTGTCCTTTCGAAAGCTGAGATACCCTGAAGATCTTCTCGTGGAACTTCGGCGCGGTATCCATCTCGTCGACGTACAGCGAAGAACTCGTCTGCTGGCGCAGATCCCTCATCGTGGACTCGGTGGCGACCCAGGCATCTCCAAACGCGCGAATCTTCGACCACGGTGCGGTCATTTCCTTGACCTCGACATCGTGGCCGTCCCAGTAGCGCGTACGCAACGGAATGTAGTGTTCCTTCTCGAGATACGAGATCGTCTTGTGGTATTCCACGTCGACCGTCTCTTTGACGTTCGCCTCTACGACATACACAGCTGTGCCGTCGATGACCTCGTCGGGATGACGGATGTAGTCGGCGTCCTCGATGTTCTGGAACGCGATGTCATTGAACGTGTAGTCGGTCCCGAGCAGCGAAGTGTTCTTCAGATCGACCCGTTGAACGCGCCGCGAACTGGGCCGGTAGGCGAACTCGTCGTCCGGACCGGGGTCATTGGCGATCATCAGGTACGCGGTATGCCGCATGTCGAACGGATCCGTCACATTCACCCGCATCTTGGCATTCACGCCCTCGGTCGGGTCGCCTTCCTCGTCGCGGTGATCCTGCAGGCTGATCGAGAACCGGGTCGTCTGCGAATTGCCGCCGGGATCGCGCGATTCGACGTGGAGTTCCTGGAAGCTCTCGGTGAACTTGTTCTCCAGAAAGCGCTCGTAGATTTCGCGGCCCGTCAGCGAACCCCCTTCCGGTAGAGCTTCCTCGACCTCCGAAGGCGCTGGCGCTGCGGAAGCCGGCTTCTCGGACGCGGTCGCGCTCGGCAAGGACACAAAGGCGCTCAGGATGAGTACAATTACAGCCGGACTCGCCTGCCCTGTTGTGTGCCTGGTTGTGTGCCTGGTTGTTGCGTGCATGCTGCGGGTTCGTTTCACAGGATGACTTATCGCCGAATTGGCCCCTCGGAGTCAAGCCCCAAGCCATTGCGCCCGAAACCGTCCGCTTTCGCTGGCCGTTGCTGGTAGAGTGAGATCCGCTCCGGCAACCTCATCCAACGGCCGCCGGCTGCCGGCCAGCCGGCCAGCCGGCCAAGAGGCGACTTGCGTGAAATACCGCGCGATCGAGTACGTACTGCCATCGAGGAAGGTCTCCAACGAGGAGGTCCTTCAGCGTGTCCAACGCGACAGCCGGTCCGACCTGACCGAAGCCGAGCTCAACCGCGTGCTGCGACTGTTGAAGTTCGCGTTCCGCGCGATGGGTACCACGGTGCGATACGGGCGAACCGACGCCGAACGCCCCTACGAGCTCTGCGCCGAAGCGGGCCGCCGCGCGCTGTTGGACGCCCAGATGGATCCAAAAGAGGTCGACCTGTTGATCTACGTGGGCGTCGGCCGGGGTTTCGTCGAGCCGGCCACCGCCAACGTCTTTCAGGATCTGCTCGGCTTGTCGAACGCGACCTGCTTCGATGTGATGGATGCCTGCGCGAGCTGGCTGCGCGCGATCCATATCGCGCGGTCGTTCATCGATTCGGGCGCGTATCGAAACATCATGGTCATCAATGCCGAATTCAACGGGAACTTCGAGGACTATCGGGTGCGGTCTGTCGAGGAGTTCGACTACCGATTCCCGGCGTTCTCGATCGGAGAAGCCGCGACGGCGACGATCGTGTCCGCGTCGCAGCAGCACGACGATTCGGTCACCGAATTTCGAACTTTCGGAGACCAGCGGGACAAGTGTCTGATTCCACTGCCCAACTGGGCCGACTACATGGGGACCGATCACAACCTGGGCGCTGAACTCGAACCCATGCGATTCGTCTCGTTTGGCCGGGACATCATGGAGTTCGGCCTCAACAAGCTCGTCGAGCAGTACCACAAAGAGCCGGCGTTCCACGACTACGACCCGGACATCGTCTTTTTCCACGCAGCCAGCGACGGGATGGCCCGCGACGGAATGCGCCAATGTGGGCTCGACGAGTCGATCGGGTACTACAGCCACCACCAGTTCGCGAACACCGTGTCTGCCTCGATCCCGTTGGCGATGGCGGCGGCCGCCGAACAGGGCCGGCTCGAGCACGGGATGCGGGTCATCGTCGCGATGGCGTCAGCTGGGATCTCGACGGGGCTGTCGCGGTTTACCTATCTAACCTGACCTGACCTGACCGCGGCCGATCAGAAGCCGATGTCGTCTTCCATTCCGGGGGGCGGCCCATCGGGAAGCGGCGGCTCGTCGTCTCGCCCGCCCCTGCTGGCGCCCGCCCCGATGCGATCGATCGTCCACACATCGAGGCTGTTGAAGTACTTCACCTGGCCTTGCGGGCTGGTCCACTCGCGACCGCGCAGACTGAAGTCGATCTTCACTTCATCGCCCACGTTCAGCCCGTCGAGGCTGTCACAGCGGTCGCCCGTCAACTGAAACTGAACGAATTGCGGATACTTCGGGTTGTCGCTCAGCTCGATGACGAACTCGCGTTTGCGAAAACGCTCGGTCACCTGCTGGGCCTCGCTGATGATGTGGAGTTTCCCGGTGGCTTCCAATCCCATGGTCGAACCATAGGGATGCAGGGAGCGAATTCACAGAGAAAATTCGCGGGGCAGATCCACAGGCCATTCACAGGCCATTCACAAGCCGTTCACAAGCCAAGGCGAGCCCCACTTCGGGAATTGGCAGTAGGAATGACTGGCTGGCTAACCTGAGGGATGACCCTCCCGTCCCATCCGCGGATCTACGACACCATCGGCTCCGGCTATGCGGGAAACCGGGTTCCCGATGCGCGGATCGCCGCCCGCATCCACGCAGCCCTCGGCGACGCCGAATCCGTCTGCAACGTGGGCGCCGGAGCTGGGTCCTACGAACCCGAAGACCGAACCATCACGGCGGTCGAGCCTTCTGCTTCGATGATCGCGCAGCGCACGGCTGGCAGCGCGATTCGCGCGGTCGCAGAACGACTGCCGTTTGCCGACGGTGCGTTCGACGCCGCCATGGCGACGCTGACGATCCATCACTGGCTGGATGCCGAGGCCGGCCTGAGTGAGATGCGGCGAATCGCGCCGCGCTGCGTGTTGTTCACATTCGACCCAGCGATACAAGATTCGCTCTGGCTGATTCGAGACTACTTCCCGAGCGTGATCGACTTCGAAAACAACAGACATCCGCCGATCGATCGCGTCGCCGAGTGGATCGGCGCGGACCGCATCGAAGCCGTCCCGATTCCCTGGGATTGCACGGACGGCTTTCAGGCCGCCTACTGGCGACGCCCGGAGTTCTACCTCGACCCCAGAATTCGGGGGAGCATCTCGACCTTCGCGCAGCGCAGCGAAGAAGACCTCGCACCGGGACTGCGCGCGTTGGAACACGACCTGCAATCCGGCGCGTGGCACGAACGCCATGCCGACCTGCTCGAGCGCGACGAGATGGACTTCGGCTACCGACTGGTCGTCCGCGAGGGATAGCGCCGCATCTGCCGAGCCGCGCGTTCGCCGACTAGCGATCGGCGTCGAGTTCAGTTTGGATCTGGATCTCTCGACGGCACTGCAGGCCTAAGGACAGGCAGTCGTACCCGACGTGATGGCGGACGGGCCCGGCGGCAACAGGAACTTTCCGGCGAATCCGGCAAAATCTCCGAAATTCACCTGCGCGCCTCCCCCCACCGGCTCCGTGAGCTTGACGTTTGGCGTCGCCGTGAGGAATGCACCGACGAAGGCCGTGAAGTCAGCGAAATTCGTGGTTCCGCTCTGACCATAATCTGCGTCGCAGAGATTTCCGCAGCCATCGCCGTCCGTGTCGTCTTGCAGCGGATTGGCGACATCACTGCAGTTGTCTCCGATGTCCTAAACCATGTCTCCGTCGGAATCCAGGTGTCCAGTCCCAGCGAACGCCGGAGACCCGACACAGACCAGCAGTGCAAACAGCATCGCGGATGTCATAGACATCATATCAACCTCCTCGGCGGCTGCCCCGTACCCCGCTAGCCCTGATTCGCAAACCTTCGGAAGCGGAGGCGGCCAGGGATGGCCTCCGCGGAAGTAAAGCACAGCGCTACTGGCAATACGCTTACACTCCTTTCCTTCATCACAATGGTGCGTCGTTCCGTATTCGTTTCGAGGCCAACGAGCCATGGAGCGGAGGCCATCCCTGGCCG
>JAJDAM010000751.1 GCA_029261905.1 Deltaproteobacteria bacterium | reverse complement strand
TTCAATTCGATTTCGGGATTCGTCCGAACGGACGTCCGCTACGACTGCGTCTGGTCCGGCGGCTGTGGGATGTTCAATTCCGTGAACACGTACGGCAACCAGGCAAAACGGTTGCCGAAGCGCTTCTCCGACGGACGCCGGACCGGGTACACCGGTGTCGTGAGGAACTCTGCCGTCGAGACAGACAACGGAGTGATCGATCTCAGCGATCGCAGACGCTACACGCAGGTTCCGCTGGGCCAGGGGGGCGCAAACTTCAGCGAAGCCGGTGAGTACGCGCGGCCGGTGCCCGGCGAGGGGCAACTGGCGCAGATCTGGAACGTTCCGGGCCTCGGTCAACTGCTGTTCGCGTTGCCGGGTCAGGATCCGCTGGGACACCAGGAAGACGGAACGCCCGACACGGACCTGGGCCGCGAAGACAACGATCTGGCGTTGTATCCCGGCAGCTTCATCGCGCAGAACTTTCTCGGCTATCGATTCGGTGTCAAGCAGGTCAGTGGCGTCAGCGGAGGCGAAGGCACCGCCATTCTCGGGCCGTGGCGACCGATCGACCGGGTCGTCGCGTACGGCGCGCTGGCGGATCGGCCCAACCCCTACGCGGCGGATCGATTGGATGGTGCGGGGATTCTTCCCAGTGTCGTGCAGACACCGATCGAATACGACCCGGCGACGGGCGTTCCGACACTGGTCGAGGGCACGCCCGAACTCGCCTTTCGCCCTGCAACCGCCAAGCGCTTCACTGAGGAATTCGACATCCGGCAGTCGCAGGGATTGTACTACCCCACTGCCGCACTCGAGCGCTTCCTCGACGACGGTGCACAGGTCTACGATCAAGATTTCAGCCAGACCGACCTCGCGTGGAACCACGGCGCCAGCCAGAGCGACGACCGGGAGCTGCGCGAAGCGTACCTCGACATCGACGTGCTCGACGGAAGGCTCTGGGGGCGCTTTGGCAAACAAGTGATCGTGTGGGGCAAGACCGAGTTGTTTCGAGCCGTCGACCAATTCAACCCGCAGGATCTCGGACTCGCTTCGCTGCCGTCATTGGAGGAATCTCGAATTCCACTCTGGGCCGCGCGGTTGATCCTGTCGATCGGCGATCTCGGACCGATCCAGGACCTGCGGTTCGAAGCGGCCGTGCTGCTCGACCAATACGAACCCGCGGACATCGGGCGCTGCGGTGAGCCCTACTCCCCGATCGTCACGTGCGCCCTCTCTGCGGGCCTGCTGGCGCACGCGCTTACCGGTATCGGGCTGGCGGGCGAAGTACGACCCCCCGACCCCTGGGACAGTGTCAAAGGGTTGGAGGGCGGTCTTCGGATCGAATGGCGTGCAGGTCGCTTCAGTTTCGCGCTGTCGGACTACTACGGCTATGACGACTTTCCCTACATCGATCAATTGAACGGTTGGGAGCGCAACGTCGACCCGGTGTCGGGTCGACCGAGGATCGCCGGTTCTCGCGGCGCCTGCCTCGATGGCACCGAGTACGACTGCCTCGGCGCGCGTTCGATCCGCGTGTGCAACCCGCAAGAATCGAATTGCGACAACGGCTATCGGATCCTCCAGTCTCCTTCGAGCGCACCACTGAATCCCCTTCAGCGAACCGACGTGCTCGCAAACCACTTCGGCAACCAGCAGCTGTTCGCGACGATTTGCGCGTCGACGGTCGGATTCGAGTTCTTGCCTTCCGCGTGTGGCTTCACGGTCTGGAACAGCCCGACGATCTCAGCGGATATCGGCGGAGCACCGCTGTTTTCGTCCGCATTCGGGAGCCTGCTCAGCGGGGGTACCGCCGGTGGATTCCTGGGTGGCATCGTATCGGGTCAGGCTGTGCTCAATGCCATCGGTCGCTTCGAGGGTCCGTTCATCTCGCCGCTCGTCCGATTGGACAAAAGGCGTGACGATCTCACCGCAGCGGATGTATTCGCGCTCACGAACCCGGGAGTCACGCTGCCGGAGCCCGAGGCAAGCAGAGTCGTGATGGGCAGCGACGGCAACCCGAATCGCCGGCCTCAATACGCTTCCGTCGGCGTGATATTCGAAAACGATCTGTTCCGCGCCTCGGGCCTCGCCCCCTACCTGACCAACGGACAAGAGGCGCTGCTCGGGTGTGGGCCGCACTGGGGCAACCCATGCGACGTGACGGGTTTCGATCTGTTCAACACGGAAGCCAGCGCGTTTTTTCAGTCGTGGCCCGGAATCGAGGGAACCGAAGGCAACGACTGGGATACCTGGGTCGGCGCCCAACCCGGGACACTCGATTTCGTCGACCAGGTCGGTCCGCTGGTCTGCACACGCGCAGAACTGGGCCCCGGTGGTCGACTCGAGGCTTGCCGAGACATCACCGACGTAACCACGATCGAGTTCCAGGGGAACCAATACCGTTTCGACCCGAGGGGCTTGCCCGATGCAGACCTGGCGGCCGGCGAAGCGCTGGGACTCGTCTTCCATCATCCATTCTTCGGCCCCGATCGGGTCTGCGCGAACGCGGGCTGTCCTGGCGATGAGAGCCAATTTTTCAGCAGCGAAATCGCGGCGCTGTCGTTCAATGCGCTGATGACGTTCGTCGTATCTTCGTCGGCGCCCGACGTCATCGACAACGTGACCGGCCTTCCCGAACCGGACTCGGTGTCGGACCGCACCCCCTACTTCAACGAGTTCGATTTCCGGCAGC
>JAJDAM010000750.1 GCA_029261905.1 Deltaproteobacteria bacterium | reverse complement strand
AACGGGGGTCTGTGTTCCGCCGTAGGAACCTTCCCGATTTCGGTCATGACCGTCACTCCGATCACCGGCGTGGGCAACCTGGGTGCCGGAGGTTTGAGCACGATCGGCAATGCCACCTTGAACGCGATCCTCGCCATCACGCTCGGCGGTAACTCGGCCGTGATCACCCTGGTCGGCCAGGAAGTCAGTCGCACGTTCACCCCCAGCGTCCCCGAGCCTGGGACCTTCGGAATGTTCGGCCTCGGCATGCTCGGCCTGGCCGGATTGGGTTGGCGAAGAAGCCACTGACGCGCTCGCTACCCGTCTCTCCATACACGTCTCTCTATACAAAGGCCGCCGGAATCCGGCGGCCTTTCCCTTGTGGCCCTACTGTATCGCCGGGCCGACAGTCCGATGAGGTAGGACGAGGGTCGTATCGAGCTGGGCGAAGCGCATTGAAGACGTGACATGGACGGAGAGCCGAATGAATCAACGCGTGGCGCGATGAGTTGCCCCTCGTTGAAGTCATCCTCGATTGTCGGGGCCATTGTTCTGCTGCTCGTGATGTTGGCCTGTGACAGCCAACCCGACCCGGCGCAAGCGCGCGCAAATGCGAAAGCCGCACTCGCCGCCGGAGATCTGGTTGCCGCGCGCGACGCGCTCGCCCAACTACAGCGCGATCCACCAGACGATCCCGAACGAGTGCTCGAGCTGACGGCATTGATGGTCGCCGCCGGGCAAGCGCCCGAGGCGCTTTGGATGCTCGAAGAGAGTATTCGAAATTTTCCCGAGCATGCGGGGTTGATGGTGCAGCTCGGCGGGACTGCACTCATCGTGGGCAATCCGGTGCGCGCTCGCGCCGCGGTGGAATCCATCGATCCGCAGGCGCCGCAACATCTGGACGCGCTGTTGGTTCGGGCCCAGGCAGAACTCGCCCTCGGGAGGCTGGAGCCGGCGCTCGCCTTGATGGAAACGGCGCAGAAGCTCTACCCCGATTCTTCACAGGTGCGCGCGACTCGCATCGGCACACTGCTTCGAGAAAATCGCCTCGACGAAGCGGCAGCCGTCATCGAAGAGTCGGCGGCAAACGCTGACGAAGCGGAGTCGATCCGACTCGAACTGATCGCGGCAACCATCGAGAGTGCGCAGGGCAACCTCGTCGCCGCCCATGACCGCCTGGAGGCCCTCGATCAGCGAGAGCCCTCCAATGCCGAAGTCCTGATGGCTCTGGTCGATACGAAGATCCGTCTCGAACGGGTCGACGATGCACGCGATCTGATGCGCGCCCGGATCGAACGCGACCCGACGCAGGCCTCGCTGCACGCGATTCTGGCTCGGATCCTGATCGGACAGGGCGAATTCGCTGCAGCCGAATCGTCGTTGCTCGAGTTCGCGCGCGTTTCGGACACACCGGCCGCGTACTCCAGCTTGGCGGAGTTCTATCGGGATCGCGGTCTGCTCGAAAAAGCGCTCGCGACGAACGCGGATTCGGTGGCGCGCTTTCCGGAATCGAGTACCGCTCGGGTGTATCTGGTCGAAAATCTCATCGAGTCTGATTTGCGTAGCGCGGAACACGAGCTCGAGACATTGGCGGGCCTGGCCCCGGGCGATCCACAGCTCGAATACCTGCGCGCGCGTATCGCGTTCGCCAAAGGGAACGCTTCGGAAGCCGTCGAGCGACTGCACCCGCTGGTCTCTCGCCTCGACCGCGCCCATACGCAGTACTGGCTCGGGCGCGCTCTGGAGGAAACCGGCGATGTAGAGAACGCCGAACGTCGCTACGGGCTCGCATTGCTGCGAGATGGCAACCATGCCGCCGGCGCGATCGAACTGATGCGGCTCGCAGAAAGAAGAGGCGATTGGGACGTGGTCGCCGCGCAAGCCCTGTCGTGGATTCGACGTGCGCCCGCGAACCGTGACGCATACGCGATTGCAATCACAGCGCTGGTGCGTTCTGGCGCACCCGGCGTAGCGGAAAAACTGGCGCGCGAATACCGCTCCCGATACCACGACGAACCGTTGCCGTCCGCGTTGCTCTCTTTCACGCTGCGAACCCAAAACCGGCTCGACGACGCCGAATCGGAACTCGAGTCTGCCCGGCGCGAGTTCGGAGAGCATCCCGAACTTCTCGCCGAATTGGGAATGCTTGCGGCCGCGCGTGGCCAGCTCGATGCGGGAGAAACGCTGCTCGCTCGCGCAGTCGCGCAGGCACCCGAGGAGGCGCGGCATCACGCATCTCTCGCGGCACTCCGTTTTCTGATCGGAGACACTGTGGCGGGTAGCCTCTCTGTCGATCGAGCGCTCGAACTCGATCCCGATCAGCTTGCACCGCTGGAATTGCGTGCACGTTATCGCGCGACACATGGAGATCTCGAAGGTGCGCGTAGCGACTGCGAGGCCTTCTTGCGCGCCAGGCCGCGAAACGGCCCGGTTCGCTTCATGCTCGGCGTCGTGCTGACCCAGCTCGGAGAAATCGAACTCGCGATCACCAGCTACCGCCGAGCGATCGAATCGGATACCGGTGATGTCGCCTCCCGGAACAATCTCGCTCTGCTCCTCGCCGAAACGGGTGAGCTGGCTGGCGCCCTCGACGTCGCCCAGCAGGCCTATGGAATCGCGGATTCGAACCCGGACGTAGTCGACACGCTCGGCTGGCTGTACCTGAGAAGCGGTCTGCCAGAACGATCCGTCGCTCTCTTGGAAAGAGCCTTCGACCTCGCGCCGGCCGATCCGGCGATTCAGTACCACCTCGCGTTGGCGTACAAACAGACTGACCAGATCGAGCAAGCGCGCGAGTTGCTGTCGGACATCGCGTCGAGGTTGGGATCGGGCGATCCGATGGCTGCAGACGCGAAACAGGAACTCGAGAAGCTGGGCGAGTAGAGCTGCATGAAGCATCACGATCGATCGATCCCCGCTTCTGAATCCGGGCCTGACCACGGCGGATTTCGACGCGCCTCGACCCGCCTGCGCGACCGGCTGGTCGTCGGAACGCTCCTATCGCTGAGCCTGCTGGCATCCGGGTGCGAACGACCCGTTCGACCCGATGAAATCGCGGCGGAGCTCGCATCACGTGGACCGCTCAACATCGTGCTGATCGTGATCGATACGCTGCGGGCGGATTGGATCACGCCGTATGGTGGCGATCCGCGCGTCTCGCCGGAATTGAAGCGCTGGGCCGACCGCGGCGTCGTATTCGAGAACGCCATCGCGCAATCGTCGTGGACGAAGACCTCCGTCGCGTCATTGATGACATCGTTGTGGCCTCAACGACATGGCGTGCGCGGAACCCGCGACGCGCTCGCCGACGGAGCCTTGACGGTCGCCGAGGTTCTTTCGAGAGCGCGCTATCAGACCTACGCGGTTCAGAGTAACGGCTGGCTGGAGCAGACGTTCGGGTTTCACCAGGGTTTCGACCACTACCTCTTCCCGCGAGGCGGCACCCTCGCAGGAATGAAACCCATGATCTGGCCACATGCCGACAACGTCTACCTCGAAGCCGAGAGACTGCTGGAACACCGCGACCCGAACCGACCGTTCTTCCTGTATCTGCATTTCATGGATGTGCACGAGTATGCGGCTCCGTCCGATCTCGAAGGATTCGGCTCTGGACACGCGGGGGCCTACCGCGCATCGATCGCCTGGGTGGACGAGGTCATCGAACGACTGCGAAAGCGGATCGACACGTGGGGAGAGCTGGAACGCACCGTGATGGTTCTCGCAAGCGATCACGGGGAGGCATTCGGAGAGAACGGGATGGACGGACACGCCCGCGACCTGCACGCGTCGGTGTTACGCGTTCCGTTGCTGATCCGTTTTCCGTTCGTCGCCGAACCGATTCGGGTTTCTGCCCAGGTCCGCAATCTCGACATTGCACCGACTTTGTTGGACATCGCGGGGCTCGAGATTCCCAGTGAATTTCAGGGCGAGTCGCTCTTGTCGACCCTCGGCAGCCGAGCGCCCAGCCTTTCGCGGCCCGCGTACGCTTCACTCGCAGCGCGGCTGTATTCCGACTCGAGACTCCAGGAAGCCACGAACGACGGTCAATGGAAGCTGATCCGAAACGCCGACGAGGCCGGCGGCGAACTTCTATTCGATCGCGATGTCGATCCGGGTGAAAACGTCAACCTGATCGACCTCGAACCTCGAGCCGCCGCTCGCATGCGGGCAATGCTCGATGCACACGTCGAGCAGGAGCCCCTGCCGGGAGCCGCCCAGCAAGGTGTCCGGATCCATCCTTCGCTCGCCGAGAAACTCCGCGCTCTGGGTTACGGCACGTAGGGGTTGCACGCGTGCGGCGGCGTGTCCGTATCGAAACCGAGTGACAGTTCGATCGGGCTTCCGGCGTCGCACAGTTTCCCGACGCCTTCGCAGGTATTCGTGATCTGACCACCCGGCTGAAGGAAACCCGTCAGCTGCTCGATCGACGCGGGAATCGACGGCCGAAAGACGTGCGGGTCGCATACGTCGCTCGGAATCTTGTTCGACAGCGGCGGGATTACCGGTTCTTGTGCCGGGTCGAGAATATCGAACGAACCGGTATCCCAGATCACCAACGCCGAGTCCTGCGGACCATCGATGTCGGTATCGACATCGGGGATGCCCTGGAAGCCCTGCGCGATCGAACCCGTCAGGTTCGGAATGCCGAGCGTCCGCGCAGTGATCTCCGTCGCCTGGTTCGAAACCTGCTTGTCGAGCCAGGCGGCAGTCATCAGGATCTTCGACGGTCCACCCGAGCCGGGCAACGGGTCCGTTGTGATGTGTCGCGCGAAACCGGCCGGCTCAGCGCTCACCCAGAGTTCGTGGAACAGCCCGAGGCCCAGGATCCGGTCCATCGGATCGTTGAGTCCGATCGCACCGAGCAACGCCTCGAACGTGGTGAACTGAGTCGACCGCTGCAGCAGCATCGAGAAGTTCATCGACGGCACGTCGATCCCGAACCGTTCGATGTCCGGTGTCAGTGCCGAGATGAACAGACCCATCACACCGCCGAGGCTGATGCCGTAGTAGTACTCGTCTTCGGCCGCACCCGGGAACACGCCGACACCGGAGAGCTGGAACGCGGCGTTGTTGTTGAAAAACCCATCCTTCATCATGCGCGCAAGCACCAGCGTATTGAGCATGCCCTGGCGTAGACGGTCGGGGAGCGCAGCGAAGTTGTTGAGTTGGTGGGATCCGACGCCGATGATCCGACCACCGACCCATGCGAGATCGGGAGACGACAGGCCCCGCCAATCGGTTGCGCCGGCGATGTAGGGGAACTCGAGCCCGGCTTCACCGATCAAGCCTGGTATCCCGTCCACCATGCTCTTGCCGGTGCCGAACAGACCGTGGCCCAGCAGCAGTGGGCGGGCGGGGTCGTTGCCCGCATCGCCATCTTCG
>JAJDAM010000749.1 GCA_029261905.1 Deltaproteobacteria bacterium | reverse complement strand
CGAAATACGAGCCCGAATCCGGTACGGCTGTCAGCGTGACCGTCTCTCCGAGTGCGTAGAGGGATCCGAAGGGGCTCGCGGCGATGCTCCCGCCGCCGGCACCGGTCGTTTCGAACGTGAGCGGGAAGTACTGGATCTCCTCGAACGTCGCCGTCACGCGGGTGTTGTCGAGTACGGTGATTCCGAGCGGGTTGCTGGCGCTGGTGACGTCGCCACTCCAGCCGGTGAAGACGTGGTCCGCGTCGGCAATTGCCTCGAGGGTGACGTCGTCGCGCAGCGCATAGAGGGGGGCCTCGGGCGTCCGGGTCACGCTGCCGTTTCCAACGACGGGCGTGTCGAGCGTATAGATTGGCGTCGGGGGCGGCAGCTGGGCCACCTCGAAGTCGTCCCAATATTTGTTGCCCGACGTGAACGACCACAGGCCCACCGTGCCCGAGGTGAGGCGATCTGTGTCATCGTCATAGGCGACCACCTGCCAGTCGACGGGCTCCGAATCTCCTTCGGCCCAGACCTTGGCCCGAATATCGGTCTGGGTTCCGATTTCCTCGACCTCGATCTCGAAGCGGTACCAGGTGCCTGCGACGCCGGAGACACCGGTGTCCGTCGTGCCGGTCAGGCTGCCGCCGACGCGCGGTGTGACCGTGAACGTCGCGTCGGGCAGCAGGCGGAGGCGGTAGTAGTCCGCCACCGAGGGGTACTGACTGAAGAAGGTCACCCCGATGCCGCCGGTGCCATTGTCGTATCGCATCCGACCGGTGAATCGGTAGTTGTCGAGCGCGGCAATTCCGTTGCCGAGAAAATGGGAGTGAATGTTCGTCTGCGACGAGCTCGTCGAAAGCGCCAGCGTTGAGCCGATGCTCTGCACCGAGAACAGTGAGTTGTCGTAAACGAGACTGTTCAATTTTTCGGTGCCGAACCAGTTCGGCGGACTGTCACCCACCGGTGTGCTTTCGAAGTCCTCCATCAACTGCGACTCGGAGAAGTTTGCGGTCACGCTGATGTCGCCGTCGATCTTCAGGAACGAGGAGCGGCCGCTCGTGGTCAGTCCCCCCGACCAGCCGCTGAAGTACCAGCCAATGTCGGCAGTCGCCGAAACTTCGACGAGGTCTCCGAAGGCGTATTGCGGCAGATCCGGGTCGGTGGCGATGCTGCCCTGGCCCGCGACGGTCAACGTCAGGTTGTGGGTCGGGACCGTCTCGAACACGCCAGTCACTGTGGCATCGTCGAGCAGCGTGAGCTGCCTGGGGTTCTGGAAGCCGGCGGCGTCGCTTTCCCAGTGATCGAATGCATCACCCGAGTTTCCGAGGGCTGTGAGCGTGACGACATCGCCCGTCGTGTACTGGGGTTGATCGGGTGTCACCACCACGTTTCCCGATCCGATCGTATTCACCGTCAACACGATGTCGGTCCGCGGCGGAGCCAGCGGCCGGATCGCCAGGTCGTCGAAGAACTTGCTTCCGGCCGAGAAGGTCCATATGCCGGCGGCGCCTTCCTCGAGGCGCGTCGCAGAGTCGTCGAACACCTCGACCTGCCAGCTGGCCGGCTCCGGGTACCCGTCCTTCCACACCTTCGCACGGATCCAGGTGCGGTCTGTCGCATCCTCGGCCTGGAGCCGGAACTGATACCACTCATTGGCGACGGCAACGACACCCGTGTCGGGGTCGCCCGTGAACGTCGTTCCGTTCGCGGTCAGGTGAAACGACCCGGCTCCGAAGCGTCGAAGCCGATAGTAGTTGGTGTCGTTCGGGAAACCGCTGAACACCGTGATGCCGAACCCGCTGCCGACGTCCTTCATCACGGCCCGACCGCTGACCTCGTAGCCGAGTTCGGAACTCGTCGCGGGGCCGATGTAGTGAGTGTGGATGTTGGTCTCGCCCGAATGCGTACCGAACACCCGGTCGGATCCGAAGTCGTATACCTTGAAAAGCGAGTCGTCTTCGATCAGCGAATCGGATGCTCCGGTATCGAGCCACTGGGCGGGATCGTCTCCGACGCTGGCTGCGTCGAAGTCGTTGGCGTACGCGGCTGCAGATTGCGAGAAATCGACACCGGTCGTGATGTCGCCGCTCACCAGGACGCTGGTGCTGGCTTCGGTAACGCCGGCGAGCGAGCCGGTCCAGCCGTCGCGCTGCCAATTCGTATACGGGATCGCGGCGAGGTCGACCGTATCCCCACATCCGATCTCTGGTTGTGCGCCGCCGAGATCTGCGATGGTGCGACCGGTCGGAAGCGCGTCGTCATAGCCCTCCTCCACAGCGTAGATGTAGGTCTTGAAGGGCTCCGCGTGCGGAACGATGAAGGGGTAGTGGAAGAACTCGATTCCGCGCGAGGCGGCCTCCGTCATCAGAAGCTTGACGATCTCGGTGTCCTGAACGCGCGACACCCGTCCCCAGCCGCGGCCGTTCAAGGGGTTGAAGACCGCGACGACGAAGTGGCCGTTGTAGTTCAGCGAGCCACCGTCTGCCGGGTCGTGGATCCCGTCTCCAACGAAGCGCGTGTAGTAGGCACCCTTCGAGATTGCAGGGTCGTCGTCGTGGTATGAAAAGGGACGGATCCAGTCCTCCGAGCCGTGAGCGACGTGTACCCCGGCCCAAGCTCCACCGGGTGCGCCGAGGTCGGCGTAGTTGCCCTGCCACTGGATATCGATGTTGTTGATTTCGATGAAGGGCTGGTGGGGGTAGATCGTGACTTCCTTGATGATCTTCTTGTCGCAGTTCGTCACACCTTCGGGAACCGTCCTCGAGCAGAATACGAGCCGCACGGTCTTGCGATCGGGGCGATCGGCGATCATCGTGGCCGACTCGAGCGTTCCGAGGCCGGCCCCCGCATCCATCAGCCCGCCGGAATTCCCGAGCTGATCTTGCTCGGCGGACTTGATGATGAAGTGTTTGATCGAGTACTCAGGTGGCACGAGCGTCGTGTAGATGACGCGAATGATCGAATTTTCCAGCCGCACGGTCGAAAGATCGGGAGCAATCTCGATCTCGAGTTCGGGGTCGAAGACGAGGCCGGCACCAGTCTGTCCGTCGATGATTCCGCCGGAGCTGCGCTCGATTTGCACATTGCACGGCTGGGCCTGTGCGTCGACGCGACCGAGCAACGAGACCCCGAAGCTCAGTCCGACGAGAGCCGTCATCCGCGCGAAGCGGAGCAGACTGGAGAATCGTGACAAGCGGGTGGCCTCGTGGGTGTCAGCCGTACTGGCGGATGAAAAACGCAGTCTGCTGGGAGTGGCTGCAGCCGCTCCGCTGAGACGTCGGGATCTGTTGTATGTGGCCTGGGGGGGTGTCATCGTGTCAAAAAAATAGCCCCGCCAGATGCGTCGCGTCGGCAGGTTCTTGCTGAGGCCCCCGCTGGCAGGTGGTTGATGAAGGCTATCAGTCAGCTCGCAGCATTTCGGCTCTTCAACGGAGTGGTCCAGGCTGGATGGCTCCGAGACCGTTCACCAGCCGAGCAACGGGTCGATCAAGGTCGATGACCGTCGAATCGTCAACTCGTCCGACGGGGATCCGTCTCGAGTACGGGGCAGGGGTGCACTAAATGGATTGGTACAGAATCAAGACCGCATTCATCGGATTGAAGCGGCTGGCAACGTTGCCCGAAGAAGACAAGCAAGCATGCATCGATGCGTACAAGTTCTTTCAACGGATGCAAGCGGGTGAAGAGACCAAGACGGAGGACGAGACGAAGGCGGTCGCGGACTACTACAAGGTCTTGAACAACATGTTGTCGATCTTCGATCTGGAAAAGCTCTACATTCCACCGTTGCTGAACGATTCGGAGGGCTTGTACGCGAACCAGTTGCTATGCGAGCAAGCCGTCTTGAAGGAGATGGAGCTGAAGGACCCTGAAGAGTCCCATCTGTTGGATATGGGATGCGGGCGTGGACGAATCGCACACTACTTCGCGACGATGACCGGCGGCCAGGTATCCGGCTACAACATCGACCCGAATCAGATCGAAAACGCGGTCGATTGGGCGGCGAAATGCGAAATGAGCGATCGGCTTCACTTCAAGGTTGGCGATCATCACAAGCCGCTCGAATACGAATCAGGCACTTTCGATGGATGTTTTTCCTTCCAGGCCGTTTGGCCCTTCTTCAAGAAGGAAGAGTTGGATGAGCATGCGAGTGAGATGTACCGGGTGTTGAAACCCGGAACTCGATACTCCTGTTCGGAGTACTTGTTGAGCCCCTATTTCGATTGGAGCAACGAGGAGCATGTGGCGCTTCACAAAGCCTACCTTCCCACTCTGGCGGCCACGCAATCGATGTACCCGGCCGATGTGTGTGCCGCTTTGGAACGAGCGGGGTTCGAGATTCTCATCTCGGCGCCTTCAAAAAGCGAAGCCTGGCCTCTCTGCGAGCAGAAGCGCAACTTGATCTATATGGGTCGAAGAGTGGTCCGAGCCCTCGAGGCGATTCGCGTCTTGGCTCCATGGGTCGAAGAATCGCTCGATCTTCTTCAGAAGGGTGGGCAGGCCTGGACGGATGCCGAGAAAGCCAAGATCGCAGATCTGAACTGGCGAATCGTCGCGGAAAAACACTGATCGACGATTGAGGGCAACGTGCCCCAAAGACGTGGCGACCTGACCCGCTCGGACACGGGAATGCCACGCGTCATCCCCGTTCGCTCTGCTGGTGCTGTTTCATTCTGGCACGCGGCGTGCAGTGACACATTCGGCGCTGCGCGGATGGCGCTCGGGAGGAGATTGTCGGGTGCACGACATTCGAGATGTTCGGCTGCGCCGACCGGGGCGCCGAGGTCAAACCGATTCGTTCGCAACTCCGATGCCCTTTCATCCGGTAGCCATGCGGCTGTAACACAAACGCCACAATCGGGATCTAGGGTGCAGTGATCGAAAATCGCACAGTCGGCGGAAGGCAAGCGCAGCGCGGACCGGCCCCGACCATCGAAACCTGATCTCTCGAGGATGGAACCCATGAATTTCAAGATTGTCTTTTTCTGCTCGATGCTCACCGCCATCGCCGTCACGCAATCCGCGCAGGCAAGAGAGCTGATCCAGAACAAGGGATCCGACACGCTGGTCAACGTTGCTCAGGCCTGGGCGGAAGCCTATCCGGAGGTCAATCCCGATGTCGCCGTGGCTGTCTCGGGTGGCGGCTCCGGAACCGGCATTGCCTCCATGATCAATGGCACGGTCGACATCGCGAACTCCAGCCGCAAGATGAAGGACAAGGAGATGGCTCTAGCCGAGGAGCACGGACAGCACCCGGTAGAGCATGTCGTCGGGTTCGACGCGCTGGCCGTATTCATTCATCAGGACAACCCGGTCAAATCCCTGTCCATCGAACAGCTCAAGGACATCTACAGCCGGAAGCCGAAGGTCCGGAAATGGTCCGATATGGGCATCACGGTGCCGGGCTGCAAGGATGAGATCGTCGTCGTCAGCCGCCAGAACAATTCGGGCACTTACGCCTACTTCAAGGAGGCCGTGCTGGGAAAGAAGGGCAAGTACCGCCAGGGTACGCTGGACATGCACGGCTCCAAGGACGTCGTGGATCTGGTCGAGAAGACTCCGTGTGCCATTGGCTACAGCGGACTCGCCTACGCGACCGATCATCTCCAGACGGTATGTATTTCCAAGGAAACGGGCGGCAGCTGCGTCGAGCCCAGCGTCGAGACCGCAAGCGATCGCACCTACCCGATTGCCCGACCCCTGTTCATGTACACCAACGGTGAGCCCCAGGGCGCCATCAAGGAGTACATGGATTGGATCAAGAGCGATGCGGGCCAGTGCATTCTGCTTGGAAAGGGTTATGCGCCGGCTGGCAGCGTTAGTTGCAAGTAACATTCTCGACTCGCTCAACGGACTCGCGCCCAATGAGCGGGCGGACGGCACCGCACGCTGTGAGCAGTGGTCCACACCTCGTGCGTGCTGTCGACAACTCGACTAGCCGCAACTCCCAAAGCGCGACCGCGGGGCCCTGAACTATGAGCCGCTACGAACAACGCCTGGAGCAAGACCTGGGACGCGTCCGCGAGAGCATTTCGGACATGGCCCAAAACGTGGAGGTTGGCGTGCAGAGCGCCATCAGTGGCCTGCTGACCGGCAACCACGAACGTGCCGCTGCCACCATTCTGGGTGACCACGCAATCAACCGCGCCATGCGCAAGATCGACAGGTTGTGCCATAGCTTCATCGCACAGCACCTTCCCAGCGCAGGGCACCTTCGACTGCTTTCCTCCGTGATGCGGGTCAACATCGAGCTCGAGAGAATCGGTGACTACGCGGTCACCATCGCGCGGGAGACACTCCAGCGTTCGGGCCCGCCGTCTGGAAGACTGCTGCGAGAATTGGAGCGCGTCGGCGGCGAGACCCTGGTCATGCTTCGCCAGGCGATCGACGCATTCAACGAGGTGAATGCAGACAAAGCCCGAGCGACCATGATCCTCGAACAGCAGATGGAACACGACCTCGATCTCGTGTACGCCGATCTGATGAAGAACGAGGGAAACGAATCGGTCGAGAATCTGGTCAACACCTTTTCGACCTTCACGCAATTGAAACGCGTCGTCGACCAATCGAAGAACATCTGTGAAGAGACGGTCTTCGCTGCGACCGGCGACATGAAGGCTCCCAAGGTCTACAACATCCTATTCGTCGACAAGGACAACAGCTGCCAGAGTCAGATGGCGGTAGCCATCGCGCGCAAGCGATATCCGGGCAGCGGCAACTACACCAGTGCCGGGCTCGCAGCGGCCGAAGAGCTGAACCCGGCCATGGCCGCCTTCCTCGAGGGCCACGGCACCAGCCTCGAAGCGGCCACGCCTCAGGCCTTGAACTTGACTCCGCTCCAGCTCACGCAGCATCACTTCGTCGTGTGCCTGCAGGGCGATTCCAAAGACTATTTCGAGCAGCTTCCCTTCCACACCACGCCGCTGCACTGGGATCTTGCTCCCGCGCCCGCTGATGAAGCCGGCTTCGACGATTGGCTGGAAGAGGTCTACCGCGATCTGGCCACGAGAATCCGCGACCTGATGGAGCAGCTGCGCGGTGAGGACGCCCCCTGAATGTCGACTTCGAGTTTGACGGACGCCGCCAGTGACAGCGATTTCGACCGTCGCAACGCCGCCTGGTACATCGACAAATTGGTGCAGGTGCTGGTCTTCATCGGCGGCATCTCGGCGATCATTTTCGTCGTCGGGATCTTCGTCTTCATCAGCAAGGAAGGCATCGGCTTCATCGTCGGCCGTTTCGATTTCGTCGAGTTCTTCACCAGTCCCTATTGGTATCCGGCAGAGGATGAAGATCCGGAATACGGAATCCTGGCGCTGATCGCCGGAACGGCCAGCGTAACCGGTCTGGCCATGGTGGTGGCAATCCCGTTCTCTCTCGGCGCCGCTGTCTTCATCGCTGAATTCGCCACCGGCAAGACTCGGGAGACGCTGAAGATCCTGATCGAGTTGCTGGCCGCAATTCCATCGGTGGTCTGGGGCTTCATCGGCCTGAGCATCATGAACCCGCTGATCATCGAGTGGTTCGACGTACCCGTCGGGCTGAACATCCTCAACGCCGGCTTCATCCTCGGGTTGATGGCGGCACCGATCATGACATCCATCGCTGAAGACGCGCTCAAGGCCGTCCCCGATCGCTATCGGGAGGCCGCCGAGGCGATGGGCGCCACCCGCTGGCAGGTCATCTACAAGACGGTTCTGCCGGCCGCCAAGAACGGCCTGTTGGGCGCCGTACTGTTGGGGGTAGGCCGAGGCTTCGGCGAAACCATGGCAGTCCTGATGG
Organism: Deltaproteobacteria bacterium; assembly: GCA_029261905.1. Lineage (GTDB taxonomy): Bacteria > Myxococcota_A > UBA9160 > UBA9160 > SMWR01 > JAJDAM01. Next base: position 439 of record JAJDAM010000749.1, on the reverse strand, counting down.
CGACCGGGCATTCGATCAACATGCCGGGCAGCATCTTCGACTCCGTCCGCGCGCTGACGGCGACGATCGCAGCAGAACTCGGTGAAACCGCCGTGGGCTCCGATCACTACATGGCGCTGTTCACGATCGGAATTTCCCTGTTCATCGTCACTTTCGTCATCAACCTCACCGCCGACCTGGTCGTGCGTGGCGTGCGCAAGGGCTAGGAGCGCGTGACCGAGGACATCGGGTCCGCGTTCCGTACAAACAGATCCGAAGGATCTCGCAGCTAGCAGGGGCAATCATCATGTTCGAAGCATCCGAACTCAACGAACGGAACCAGAGGGTGCAGAGGCTCTACGCGATCCTCTTTCTATTGATGACCTTGCTGTTGATCGTACCGGTCGTTCTGTTTCTGATGACGCTCGTCGTCAAAGGCGGCCCGGTCATCTCCATCGAC
>JAJDAM010000748.1 GCA_029261905.1 Deltaproteobacteria bacterium | reverse complement strand
CCCCCCTGGCCAGCGCATCCAAGGGTATCCCGGCTGTCGAGCCAGTGCACGCTCGCCGTATTGGGTCGCATCGCCTTGAATTTTCAAGGAAATTTGTCCGGGCACCTCACGCTACAATCGCGCGATGGCCGAAAATCTCGTCTTCATCAGTGGCGCGTCGAGCGGAATCGGTGAGGCAATGGCTCGCGCAGTTCCGTTTGAAAGTGCCCACGTGATCAACATCAGCCGCCGACCTCTGGACGCTTGCAGCCATTTCTTTGCAGATCTGTCGGACCCGGCGAGCTGGCCGTCGGTAGCAGAGTTGTTCGCACGAGAAATCAACGGGTGGGCGGGAGAGCGGGTCGTCTTCATCCACAGTGCCGGAACACTCGAACCGATCGGCTTCGCCGGCGAGGTCTCCGCAGACGACTACACGCGGCAGGTGCTCCTGAACAGTGCTTCGCCGCAAGTTCTCGGTGACGCGTTCGTTCGAGCTTCGCACCTGACCGAAGCGCTGTGTCAGATGTTGATCATCGGATCGGGCGCTGCGGTCAACCTGTATCCCGGCTGGAGTGCATACGGTGCGGGGAAGGCTGCGGCGAACCAATGGGTGCGGACCGTAGGCGCGGAACAGCGCGCACGAGGCGGAAACTGCCACGTGCTTTCGATCGCTCCGGGTATCGTTGCGACTCCCATGCAGGAGCAGATTCGCGCTGTGAGTTCCCACGATTTCCCCGACGTGGAAGCGTTCATTGGCTACAGCGAGCAGGGAGAACTCAGCGATCCCGAGACCGTCGCGATCGAGCTATGGAAGTCGCTTTGCGATGCCAAGCTCGAGAACGGATCGGTGCTCGACTTGCGCGATAGTCCTGGGTCCGGTTCCTAGTTCAAGCGGTTGCGCCACGCGGATGCGAAGTCGCGCAGAGCCCACGACAGGGAGGCGTGTTCGCGTCGCTTGGATCGGCCGTCTTTCAGGACTTCCAGCACGTAGCGCTTTGGGTCGCTCTCGTGGGCGTTGACGCGGATGGTTCGCCCTCCGCTTCCAGTGCGGTTGTCTTTGAAGCGAATTCCAAACGAGAGCGGTCGGATTGCCATGTGGGTCTCCTGGTGACGGCGGGCGATCCATTCGGCCCGACCCACCCTGTTTCGGCCGCCGCTCAGATTTCTTGAGCGCGATCGGGAATATCGATCGAGATTTGCGTGCTCGTGAAACGCTGTGAGGATCGCCATGGGGCGCCCTGGTGGGCCGGGCAGCGTAAGAATCCCCATTTTCGTCGCCGCGGCGGCTCCAGGAAATGAGGTGGCGCTCTACCGTGTGGGCTTCTAGCCTGCTCGTCCTCGCCGCGCCGCTCGAAGCGCGAGTGGGTTCGCCCACAGGCTCGACGCTGGCCGAAGAATCAACCCTATCGAAAGGAACAGCGCTGCGATGATGGATCCCGAGGCCGCCGGAGTTTCGCCCGACGATTGGCGCGACGCGACCGCGAACTGTGTCGAAATTCGCGTAGCGGATGTGATCGACGAAACCCACGACACCCGGTCGTTCGTGTTCGACATACCCGCCGAGTTGCGCACTCGGTTCGAATATCGGTCCGGCCAATTCTTGAGTTTCAAGGTTCCGTTCGAAGGGCGGGTATTGACCCGTAGCTATTCACTGGCCAGTTCGCCGCATACCGACGCTGCCCACAAGGTGACCGTCAAGCGCGTCGACGAAGGGAGAATTTCGCACTGGATGAACGACAACATCCGGCCGGGCTACCGAATGATGGTGGTTCCGCCGGCGGGATTGTTCGTTCTCAATGAAGCGACTCGAAAGATCGTATTGTTCGCTGGTGGGAGCGGTATCACCCCGGTGATTTCGATCATCAAATCGGCGCTCGCGACCACCGGGCGCACGATCGAACTGATCTACGCGAATCGCGATGAACGGTCGATCATTTTCAAAGAGGAACTCGCCGCCCTGGTCGCGGCGCACGGCTCGCGTTTTTCGGTCGTTCATTCGCTCGATGACGTCGATGGATTTCTCGACCGCGGCGCCGTGAAGCGACACATTGGAACCGAGCGCGAAGCCGACTTCTATCTATGTGGTCCCGGCCCCTTCATGGCGACCGTGGAAGAAGCGCTGCGCGAAATCGGAGTGGCTCACGAGCTGGTTCACATCGAACGCTTCGTGTCGCCACCCGACCCGGGCCTGCACATCGAAGAGGTCACCGAAGAAGTCGCCGACGACACGGTGGCGGACACGATCACCGTCGTGCTCGACGGCGAGACGCGTGATGTCCCGTACGCCAAGGGTGAAAAACTTCTCTGGGCCGCGCGTGAGGCCGGCCTGGAGCCACCGTTCTCGTGCGAGGAGGGTTACTGCTCTTGCTGTATGGCGAAACTCGTTTCGGGTGAAGTCAAGATGGATACCAACGATTGCCTCACTCCCGACTTGATCGCCGAGGGCTGGATCTTGACCTGCCAGGCGCGTTGCGTCAGTGGCAAAGTGAAAATCGAATACCCCGACTGAGACCGAACGAGAGGAGCCACCATGTCCAGGCGAGACCAGATTCGGATGACCGACGAAGAAATTCGCGATCTGCTACGCGAGAACAAGACCATCATTCTGAACTCGGTGGGCCCGGACGGCTATCCACATCCGATGCCGATGTGGTTCTCGTTCGACGACGACCTCGTGGTTTCGATGACTACGTTTCGAAAGAGCCAGAAGATCCTGAACCTGCGGCGAGACCCCCGCGTAAGCCTGCTCGTCGAGTCGGGCACCGAGTACCAGGAGCTCGAGGGCGTCGTCATCTACGGCCGAGCGGAGCTCAGCGAAGACCTCGATGACGTCATCGCTGCGCTTCTCGCCGCCGCGGGCCAGGAGGCTCCTGCAGACGATGCCGAGGCGCAGAAGGCCATGCGGGACGTGATGGAAAAGACCGCTTCAAAAAGGACGGTGATCCGAGTCAAGCCGGAAAGGGTGATCTCCTGGAATCACGCGAAGCTCGGGGGCGTATACTGATCCAGTCGCCTTTGGCGGTCGATTCTCACCCGTGGCCGGAGGATCAGCTCTGAGCATGTCCCGCTCACCTTTCCACGATGTGGCGATCGTCGGTGCCTACAACACGGTTCAGGCAAAGACCGCCGACCAGCCGGAAATGGGGCTGCTGCTCGACTCGATGCGCGGTGCGGTCGCATCCGCGGGGCTCAGTCTGGGCGATGTCGACGGTCTGAACGTCACTTCATCGGTTCAGCGGTACAACTCACGCGAAGCCGTGGCACTGTTGGGTGGGAACCCGAGCTGGACCGGCGTCGATATCGGCATACCGGCTGTGATCGAAGCAGCGTTCGCGATCTCTGCCGGTCTCGCAGACGTTGTACTGATCGCTACCGCTCAGGCCAGCGAATACACAGACCGCGTCAAGACCGCACCCTGGACGAGACCGAGCAACGAATTCGTCGAATGTTGGGGCCTCTACACCGCAGCGGAGTTCGCGCTCATCGCGCGCCGACACATGCACCTATACGGCACCAAGCCGGAATCGCTGGCCGAAGTGGCATCGGCCATCCGGAGCAACGGTGCGCGTAACCCGGCAGCGCTGCACTACGGTCGCGAAGTCTCGCCCGGAGACGTGTTGAATTCTCGGATGGTGGCAGATCCCTTTCATTTGCTCGATTGCGCGGTGACCTGCGAAGGGGGCGCGGGCCTGGTGATGACGAGCATCGAGCGCGCTCGAGATCTAGATGTCGAGCCTGTCTATATCCACGGCGGTGCAATCGAACGCCAGGGCATGGCCTACATGACCCCGCCCGTCTGGGACCGCTACGGTCATTCGGGTAGGACCGCTGCGCGCAAAGCGTTCGGGCAAGCGGGTCTGACACCCGCGGATGTCGACGTGGCCGAATTCTATGATCCCTTTTCTTTCGAGATCATCCGACAACTCGAGGCGTTCGAATTCTGCGCGGAAGGCGAGGGTGGAGATTTCGTGATGGACGGCAGGATCCGAATAGATGGCGAACTCCCCATCGTCACCAACGGCGGGCTCATGTCGTTCAGCCACGCGGGGTTGGCGCAGCTTCTTCAAAAGCCGATCGCCGCGGTTCAGCAGCTCCGGGGGGAACTGCCCGAAGTGCTGACCGTACCCGGAGCCAAGCTGGCACTCGCGAGTAACGGCGGAGCCGGGGCATTGTTTTGCGACGTTCTCCTGGTTGGAACCGAGCAGCCGTGAGTGCAAGCGTGAGTGCAAGGAAGGGCATTCCGCTTCCGCGTCCGACCGGGGTCTCCAAGCCGCACTGGGATGGCTGTCACGACGGCGTGTTGCGGGTTCAGCGGTGTTCCGCCTGCAGGAAGTACGTGTTCATCCCGCAACCCATCTGTACCGGATGTCAAGGCGATCATCTCGAGTGGGTCGAGAGTTCCGGTCGTGGTCGTGTCTACAGCTTCACGACCGTCCATCGACCTCCGCGCCCCGAGTTCGACGTCCCGTATGTGGTTGCGATCGTAGAACTGGATGAGGGCTGGCACATGCTGACGAACCTCATCGGTTGCGAGCCGAACTCGGTGCAGGTCGACATGCCAGTCGAAGTCTCCTTCGAGCGCATGTCGGAGGAAATCACGCTGCCGATGTTTCGTCCCGTTGGCTGACGGACGGAACGGCGAGATTGTGACCCGAGGTCGGGTCGACGGCGCGACACGACGTTCGTGTACGAAACAGGGTGCGGGACAGGTGCGATGAAATGAGCAGCGATGATGAGTTTCTCGAGTCCGGCGAGGCGTGGCGCAACTATTGCGATCGGTTGAAAGCGGCAGGGGAGTCGATACTCGAGGATGGGTTTCCTGACACTCCGCGCGATCGGGCCG
>JAJDAM010000747.1 GCA_029261905.1 Deltaproteobacteria bacterium | reverse complement strand
GGTGCCGCTACCTCGCAGATCGCGTATACCGCGAGCAAGGGCGGTGTGTTGGCGATGACCCGCGAGATCGCTGTCGAATACGCGCGGCAGGGGATTCGCGCCAACGCGCTGTGTCCGGGGCCAGTCAATACTCCGGTGTTGCAGGAACTCCTGGCAGATCCCGCGGCGCGCGAACGTCGGCTCGTCCACGTGCCGATGGGACGCCTGGCCGAGGCCAACGAGATCGCTCGAGCCGCACTGTTTCTGGCTTCTGACGATTCGTCCTACGTCAACGGCTCGACCTTTCTCGTCGACGGTGGCATTACAGCGGCCTACGTCACCCCCGAGTAGTCCGCACAGCCCGGATCCGGGCGCGAATATCGCAAATCAAACGAAGAATCGTCTGTTAGTTGACGGGCGGGATGTGTTGGGGGCGGGCGCGGGAGACGACTTCGGGGTCGTTGATTTCCCGGCGAACGAGTCGGCCGGCGCGGTAGGTGTCGCGGATGTCGACTTTGCCGTCTCCGTTCAGGTCTTCTGCGCGCTCGCTGACCAGGCCGTCCGCATCGAAGCGGTCGAAGCGGTCGATGGCTCCGTCTCCGGAAGTGTCGCGCTCGTCCGCGGCCAGTACGCCGTTTTCGTAGTGGAACACCCGTTCGGGTCGGTTGTCCGAATCTTCGTCGATTTCGATCTTGACGAGCGGGGTTCCACCCGCTGCGAATACGAAATGACGATCCGGGATGCCGCGACCCTGGTTGTCCTCCCAGATCTCGGATCGATGGGTGCCGTGATATCCGATCCAGCGATCCGGTATTCGATCGCCATTGGTGTCTTCCTCTCGCACCAGCGGCGTGCCCTCGCCGGGGACGGCGTAGTAGTACCGAGCCAGAACACTGCCGCTGGGTGCGTACGCGGCGCGTGCCAATACTTCGCCGCCGGCGCGTCGGCGCGCCTCGGAAACGCCGAACGCTTCTGGATCCCGTATGTCGATCGGTCGCAGTGTCGCCAACAAGTGTTGGGGAGGCATTCTGACGTCCTCGTCCAACACGGCCAATGCCGCCAGCAGATCGTCGCGCCGTCGCCGCTCTTCGGCCAGTCGCGCTTCTGCGGCGGCGGCTTGCGCCTCGGACAGCCTGGGGTCGATCGAGTCGGACGCGCGGACGCCGATGGATTCGGTGCCGGTCCTCGAGGATTTCCGGGCTGCGAGTTCGCGCAACATCGAGAGTGTGACTTCGGTTTCGTTCAGGTAGGCGCGTGCATACGGGTCTTCGGGATCGAAGTGAACCGCGCGCCGAAACGCGTCGGCCGCCGCTCCAATATCACCACCGGCCATCTGTACTCGGCCCGCCTCGATCACCTCGGCGATCCCGCTGCCGATCCGCGGAAACAGCGCGCGGACCGCGTCGCGCGACCATGGCTGCATCGCGTAGCGACTGGCCACCGCAGCCGGGGTGGCAATGGCCTGCTGCACGCTCGGCTCTTCCAATGCTGCTTCGAGGGCGCGTCGGATCGCCTGTTTTTCGCACTCGGGTGTAGGCTCGGGGTGGGTGACGACGGCGCGAACCGTGGACACCGGCATCTGCGGGCGTCCCGGTACCTGGGCCGCAACCCGCAACCAGGCAACGGCGAACGGGCCATCCTTGATCGAGTCACCGCAGTATGCGCGGTCGACCCGTAGAGAGATCACCGCGCGCGGTGCATACCGTGGCAAGAAGCGGCGCGCATCCGCGACCGAGGTCGGATCGCTTTCCACGAACATGGCTTCGGGCAGCCGAGTGCGGAGCCGGTCCCGCAGTGTTTCCGCTGCCAGCCGGCTCGACGGCGCCAATCTCCGCGCGAACGGCGTCGTCGCATCGGTCGCAACGAGCACGACGACCAGCCCCCTCGAAGGCTCGGCGATGGGCTGGTCGGGCAGCGACTGAGGAGGATCGATCTGGTCGGCACGGTTGCGATGTTGTTGCGCTTCGTCGTTGCGGTCGGTGTCTTCGAGCAGGTGGGCCAGCGCGCGGTGCAACTCGGCATTGTCGGGAAGCGTCGCGATGCCGCGCCGCAACTGGCTCTCTGCGTGCTCGAGCCGGCCTTCAGCGACGAGCGCGCGGCTGTCTTCCAGCCGCCGACGCGCATACCGTGCGCGGTCCGCGTCCGTCGGCTCGTCAGCCTGGCGCGCTTCGGGCCCCACACACGCGAGTGCGGCTGCAAGACAGATCCACCCGATCGAACGCCAGCGAGCCGAGCGCGGCTTGAGAACAATCCGCCGTGTGGGGGAGGGCGGGCGCATGAGTCTGAGCAACCTCTCGCTTGGAGTCAGCGGGAAACAATGGTATCGCGAGCGAAACGCTCGTCGCGCTCCGGATAATCGACGGTGTAGTGCAGCCCCCGACTCTCGAGCCGGGAGATGGCGGATTCCACTACGAGTTCGGCCACCGTGGCAAGGTTGCGCAACTCGATGAGGTCGGGAGTGAGTTTGAAATCCCAGTAGTACTCGGCGATTTCTCTCTGCAGCAGCTCGATGCGCGCTTTCGCGCGGAGGAGTCGCTTGTCGCTGCGGACGATGCCGACGTAGTTCCACATCAAGCGGCGGATCTCGTCCCAGTTGTGGGTGATGACGACGACCTCGTCGCTACGGGTGGCGTCGCCCACGCTCCAGGCCGGCACGGTGTCGACCAGGTCGACGCCGTCCTTGAGCCGCCTGGCGGTTTCGGTGCCCGCTGCGTCGGCGAATACCAGCGCTTCGAGCAGCGAATTCGATGCGAGTCGATTCGCCCCGTGCAAACCGGTGCAGGCCACTTCGCCCGCCGCGAACAGGTTCGGCAATCGGGTCTCGCCCGACATGTTGGTGTTCACCCCGCCACAACAATAATGCGCGGCAGGCACGACGGGGATCGGCTCGCGAGTGATGTCGATCCCGAATTCCAGGCAGCGCGCGTAAATATTGGGGAAACGTTCGCGCACGAAGGTCGCGTCGCGGTGGGTCATATCGAGAAACGCCGAGTCGTCGCCGGATCGTTTGAGCTCCGTGTCGATCGCGCGCGCGACGATGTCACGAGGAGCGAGGTCCTTGAGCTCGTGGTAGCCCTCCATGAACGCGTCGCCGCTGCTGGTGCGCAGGATGCCCCCTTCACCGCGCATCGCCTCGGTGATCAAGAAGGATTTCGCCAGCGGGTGATACAGGCAGGTCGGGTGGAACTGCACGAATTCCATGTTGCCGAGCGATGCGCCGGCGCGGTACGCCATCGCCATGCCATCGCCCGATGCGATGTCGGGGTTGGACGTGTAGAGGTAGATTTTTCCGGCACCGCCGGTCGCGAGCATCGTGACCCGGGACAGGAAGCGAAGTACCTGGCCGGTTCGGTCGTCGATCACGTACGCACCGAGAACGCGGTCCTCGCCGGCGACGCCGGCCCGGCGCGCTGAAATCAGGTCGACCGCGCAGTGGGTTTCGAACATCGTGATGTTCGGATGCGTGAGTACGCGGGCCAGTAGCACGCGCTCGATCTCGCGGCCGGTCGTGTCGCGGTGGTGGAGGATGCGTCGATGGCTGTGGCCGCCTTCGCGACCCAGATCGAATTCGGTTCCACCCGCAGCGGGGCTCGCGGCATGATCGAAATCCGCACCCAGCTTCAGCAAGCCGTCGATCATCGCCGGTCCGCGTTCGATCACCCGGTTCACGACCGCCTCGCGACACAATCCTGCACCGGCTTCGATCGTGTCTCGCGCGTGCGATTCGAACGAGTCGTCGTCGGCCAGAACCGCGGCGATTCCACCTTGCGCCCAATTGGTGGCCGAGTCGGCGGCTTGCTTCTTGGTGACGATGCCGACCGTTCCGTGTTGCGCGACCTGCAGGCTGTAGAACAGGCCTGCGATCCCGCTTCCGATGACCAGGACGTCGAAGTCTTGGCGGTCCTGCATGCGTCTCCAGTTTTCAGCGACGAGTTTCTTGGAGCCTGTTCAGAACCGTGTTCGCCGCCATCGTATCAGTCTTTCCCCGGGCCGGGTCCCCACCCATGTGCAAGAACTGCGTGCGCCGCCTTTCCGGCTAAGGGATCGGTCCAAACTCTCCGATCAGCAATTGTCGGTCGCTTGGCTCGGCCTCGGCGAGTCTACCGGTGGCCACACCCCAGTTACGTCCCCGTGGGGATCCAATTCTATCGTCGCATGCCGAATCGCTCGAAGGTTTCCAGGGAGAAATCGAAAGATCTTGAGAGCAGCGAAGATGCACATCGCGAACCGAGCCCGCGCGGTACTTGCCGTGACGGTGCTGGTCGTGTCCGGCGGCGCAGGAACCGTCTGGGCCGGTGGCGGCGTGTTCACCTTCGTCGACGCACGCGGCGTGACGCATTTCACCAATATTCCGAACGACTCGCGCTACGCGCCTGTTCCGGGGCTGCGCGGCACCGCACGCCGCGCCACGGCTCCGCAGAACCGCGGCTACGACGGTTTGATCCGGCTGACCGCGGCAGAGGAGAACGTTTCTCCGGCGCTGGTGAAGGCGGTCATTGCCGCAGAATCGGCCTTCAACCAACGCGCTGTCTCCAAGAAGGGGGCGCAGGGATTGATGCAATTGATGCCGGCGACCGCGGCTGAGCTGGGTGTGACCGACGCGTTTTCCGCCGATCAGAACGTCTCTGGTGGGGCCCGATACTTGCGCGAGATGCTCGATCGATACGACGATCTGAGCAGCGCGATCGCGGCCTACAACGCCGGCCCGACGGCAGTGGATCGATACCGCGGCATCCCGCCCTACAAAGAAACCGAGGCTTACGTCAAGCGGGTTCTGACCTACTATCGTCACTACCATGGCGACTTCGGTCAATGAAGGACGGGTCGGGGGGCCCGAGGCCGCCCGGCGGTCCGTCCCGCTTCCTCGCGAGATCTTCTGGAACCTGCCCAACACGATTACCGTCGTGCGGGTCGGTGTCGTGCCCATATTGCTGCTGCTGCCGTGGTGGCACGATCGGGCCGGAAGCCAGGTCATCGCATGGTCGTTCATCGTTGCGGCGCTGACCGACATTCTGGATGGATGGCTGGCACGTCGCGGCCAACAGGTCACCCGGATCGGCAAGCTGCTCGACCCGTTGGCCGACAAACTCATCGTTTCTACCGCACTCATCATGCTGATCACTGTGGGGCGGATACCGTTGTGGGCCACCTGGATGGTGGTGGTGATCATCGGTCGCGAACTGGCGGTGACTGGGTTGCGCGGGATCGCATCGGCACATGGTCACGTGATGGCCGCAACGAGCTACGGCAAGATCAAAGCGCTCGCACAGAATTTTGCGATTGGTGCACTGCTACTGCATTTCCCGATCCTCGGGTTGCCTACGCATGGGATTGGTTTGACACTTCTGGGTATCGCGACGGCACTCACCCTCGGCTCAGGCTACGCATATTTTTCAGACTACTTCCGGGGCGGCGGAGATCAGATCTCCTTCCCAGTGGGGCATGACGGATGACTCGACTCGAAGAACTCAGCGCAAAAATCGACGCCAAGCAGGCGCATGTCGGCGTCATCGGCCTCGGCTACGTCGGCCTCCCGCTCGGGATCGAGTTTGCCAAAGCCGGCCTGAAGGTGACGGGCTTCGACCTCGACGAGCAGAAGATTCGCGCAATCGAGAAGGACGAGAGCTACATCGAAGACGTCCCCTCCGAAGACATCGCTGCGGCGCGTGCCGCGGGCCTGTTCTCGGCGACGTCCGACTTCGCCGCGCTGGGTACCTGCGACGTGATCAATGTTTGCGTACCCACGCCGCTGACGAAAACCAAAGACCCGGACGTTTCATTCATCATCCGCGCGCTCGAAGAGATCCGCGAGTGCATCCACCCCGGCCAGTTGGTGATCCTGGGCAGCACCACCTACCCCGGTACCACACAGGACCTGTTCGTTCCGATCCTCGAGAACGGTGGCCTGAAGGTCGGTGAAGACTTCGCGGTTGCGTTTGCGCCCGAGCGAATCGATCCGGCCAACAAAGACTTCGGCGTGCGCGAAGTGCCGAAGGTCGTGGGCGGTGAAACGCCGATCTGCACCGAGCTGGCATCGAAGATCTTCCGCCACGTCTTTGCCGAAGTCGTCCCCGTCTCTTCTACCAAGAGCGCCGAGATGGTGAAGCTGTTGGAGAACACATTCCGCGCCATCAACATCGGCCTCGCCAACGAAGTGGCGTTGATGTGTGACCGGCTCGAACTCGACGTGTGGGAAGTGATCGAGGCGGCAGCCACCAAGCCGTACGGTTTCATGAAGTTCCTGCCGGGCCCGGGCCTCGGCGGCCACTGCATCCCGGTCGATCCGACCTACCTGGCGTGGAAGATGAAGTCGCTCGACTTCCCGGCGCGTTTCATCGAGCTGGCAACCGAAATCAACGGCCAGATGCCGCGCCACGTGACCGACAAGATCAACGACCTGCTGAACGAAGACCGCATCGCCGTCAACGGAGCCAAGATCCTGATTCTGGGTGCCGCCTACAAATCAAACGTCTCCGACGTCCGCGAATCTCCGGCACTCGACATCATGCGTCTGCTGCGGAAAAAGGGCGCCGACATCCAGTATTCGGACCCGCACGTCAAAGAACTCGAACTCGACGGCACGAGCCTGAAGAGCGTTGACCTGACCGACGACGCGCTCTCCACGGCCGATCTCACCGTCATCATCACCCAGCACGCCGAGGTCGACTACGACCGCGTCGTAGCCGGCAGCCACCGCGTCTTCGACACCCGAAACGCCACGAAGGAAGTCAAAGAGGGCCGCGAAAAGATCCGCAAGCTGTAGTTGGCTTGGGGGGAGTCCGAAATCCCTCGTTCGGTCGCGAGTTTCCCGCAAACCCTTGACGATCCGGTTGGTCAAGGCTTTAGTCTGTAGCCTTCCACGCACGAGTAGCTCAGTGGTAGAGCGCCACGTTGCCAACGTGGGGGTCGCCGGTTCGAGCCCGGTCTCGTGCTCCAGAGTTACCAAACGCCCTCGGCCAGTCAGGTCGGGGGCGTTTTCTGTTGATTGTCCCGGGTGGAATGGGTTGCGTTCATGAAATCGGAACAGATCCTGCATCGGAATGACCACAGCAATGACGATCTGAGCTACCCCGGATCTTCCTTTCCATTTGACACGCAACTTGCCCTCGTGTGAGGCTGTCTCCTCCGACGACGCTCTGTTCACTCTGGGTACTGGGGAGGTAGAAGATGCGACTCCTGACTCTGTTGGTGTCAACGCTTGTGTGTGTCATTTTCGCTTCTGTGGTCCGGGCTGCGTCCTTCGTGAACGGGTCCTTCGAGGATCTTACTCCGTCATATGTCGATGTTCCGGGCGCGGACCACATGAACGCGGCCGCGGCGGATGGCTGGCTCATCGCCCTGAATTCGCCGGACTGGTTTTGGGGGGAAGGCCCGGAGGGTCTCTGGAACACCCCTTTTGGCGATCACTTTGCGATGTGCGCGGCCACCGGGTTCGTCGCCGGCGGCGTCTATCGTGAAGGCATCCGTCAAGTCGTTTCCGGACTCACTCCGGGGGAGGACTACTCAATCAGCTTTAGCCACGCCAACGGCCTGTATTACGACCCCGACCCCGGCTTCTACGAA
>JAJDAM010000746.1 GCA_029261905.1 Deltaproteobacteria bacterium | reverse complement strand
GCAAGCTCTACCTTCCCGGGTCATCGACGAGGCGCGGTATGCTGCCGGCTGACGATCTGGACCGGCCAACGGCTCGCATGAATGCACGCGGAGGAAACATGGAATTCGGGGTCTGTCTCCCCTACATGAAGCGCGACTACGACCGAAACGCGATCCTGAACTTCAGCCGCAAGGCGGATGAAGGAGCGTTCGCGAGCCTTCAGTGTGGTGAACGGATCATCGGCCCCACTTGTGAGATGCGCGTGCTACTGGCCGCGGCCGCGGCGGTCACCGAACGGGTTCGCATCGTCCCGTCGCTCTACGTGCTTCCAATGCACGATGCGGTCTGGGCGGCAAAAGAGGTGGCTACGCTCGATGTCGTATCCGGCGGGCGGGTGACGCTGACGGTGGGCGTGGGAGGTCGCGAACACGACTACCGCGCAGTCGGTGCGAACTTCTCCAATCGCTACCAGCGAATGGACGACCAGGTCGCGCAGATGCGTGAAATCTGGGCGGGGCAACCTCCGTTCGAAGGCTGCGACGAGATCGGCCCGCGACCCGTTCAAATGGGTGGTGTGCCGATTCTGGCCGGCGTGATGGGGCCCAAGGCGATGCGCCGCGCCGCACAGTGGGCCGACGGGGTGTACGTCTTTTCGCTCAACGGCGAAGCCTCGGAGGCCAAGCGCATGCTGGACATGGCGGACGAGGCCTGGCGCGAGGCAGGGCGGGACCAGCCGCCCATCAAATGGGCCGGGTTCTGGTATTCGCTCGCGCCGGACGCCGAGGCGCGATTGCGCACCTATGTGTACGAGTACCTGCGGGTGATGGGCGACAATGTTGCGACCGCCGTCGCCAACACGATGACGCGCTGCACGCCCGAATCGGTCCACGAGTCGATGGAAGCGTTCGCCGCACTCGAGGTCGACCAGATCGTGCTCGTGCCGGCCACGGCGGATCTTGCAGAGTTGGACGGAGCTGAATCTCTCATTGCCAGATTCTGACGCGCGGGCCCAGAGACGTGCGCGCGCCGATTCCAGCAGAGTCGCGTGCAAGTGGCGTCGAATCGTCGCGCTTCCGCGGTTGGCGAGCATCCGGCCCGCTAGTGTTCAGCGCCTGGAATCGATTGCCGGGTCGACTCGATCGAGTCGAACTCCGGGCTTGTGGCAGTGCGACCGGTTGGATACGAGGTGAAGTGGATGTCGAATGTGGCGCGTCGTCGGTTGGCCGTTCTGGTCGTGGCTGCGTTGTGTGCAGGGATCTCGCCGGGTTTCGCGAGCGAAAGCCATGCGGTGACGTTTGCGATCGAGTTCGTAGACAACGTCGAGGAGGACTTCGGGACGCGAGGATGGTTGGAACCGACATCCTTGTTCCAACGGAATATCGCAGCGGCCGCCGCGGAATGGGGGTCTCGGCTCACCTCGAATGAAGTCATGATGCTCCGCGTCAGGGCCGATCGTAGTCTCGCGAGAACGGGCGGTACCTTTTCGAATGGCCTCACGATCGGGATGATCGGGCAGCGAGACCTCGTCGAGCCGGGTCCGCTCAGCCTGACGCGAACGGGAAAGAACCCCGGTACCGCTTTTTTCGGCTTCGATATCGTGGTCGGCATCAACGCACAATTCGTCGACGACTTTTACTGGATCGATCCCCAGCCCGAACAACGTACGACTCCGGTGCAGAGCGACCGGGGTGACTTCATCAGTATCATCATGCACGAACTCGGTCACGGGCTCGGGATGGCTGGAGTGCGAAGTTTCGTCTTCGACGCTTCCTACGGCGGGCTTCCTGCGGACTTCCTGCTGTTGTTCGACTCGATGAGTTCGTTCGGAGGTGATGGGTTCGTCGAGGATTCCAAAGGCGATCCCAATCCGATGTCCTTCACGGGGGTCACATCGTCAGCGATTTTTGGGGGCCCGGTCCCGCTTTCCAATGTGGGTCGATTCGACTTTCTCTTCTCTCAGAATTTCTATCATCTGGGAACCTGCTTCGATCCAGCCATCTTGACCGGCAGCTTGATGAACGGCTGCTCGATCCCAAATGGTGTACGGCTTCCGATCTCCGATCTCGATCTCGCCGTGTATGCCGATCTCGGCTACGAAACCGTTCCGGAACCGGGTGCGACTTGCGCGATCGCGACGGCGTTGGCCAGCCTTGGTGTCATGCGCCGTGCTTCGAATTCGGCTCGAGAACGGAAAGTGGCGTCCCTAATGCGCCGATGTGTCGTAGCTGGGTAGATGTGCGGGGCGCGGCGAGTGATCGCGCGAGGCCGTGAGGCGCTCGCGCAACAGCTGGCGCGATCGAGACATGTCGTGAACCACTCCGTTCCACACGTAGATCTTCGGAAGCGCCGCCATCAATGCCATCGACAACGCCAACGTGATGACAAGGCGTCGCTGCCAACGGACCGGGACCGTCTCCGGTCGCTCCCATGACAGAACCAGTACCAGTGCGGGCGCGAACCAGCCGAGCAACGCGAACACTCGGGTGGTGTCCTGTGTGAAAACCGTCAGCAGTACGGCCAGCAGCTCACAACCGAGCAGCAGCCAAAGCGCACGCCGCCAATAGACCGCGAGCACTGGTACGAGAACCGCCAGCAGCAGCCAGTGCGCGTGGTGGAACGAATAGAGCGAAGTCCAGCCGCGCGTCGCGAAGCGGCTCCACCACTCGGACGGCGGAGTCTGGAGTGCCAGCGCGAGACGGTCGTGGGCGGGCGTCACGTCGAGCCACCACAGCAGGCCCTTCACCGCCGCCGCACCCGTTGCCGCGCCCAGCAAAATCGCTGCCGCCTCGCGCAGTCCGAAGCCGGGCTCGAGTGCTCCGCGCAAAGCACAAACGAACAAGCCGATGAAGCAGAACTGCGACAGATGATTCGTGGCTCCGAGGAACGCGGCGAACGCGAGCAGCCGCGGCCGGCGAGCGAAACACACGATCGCGGTCGCCATCACGGTGAGGGAATCGGGCATGCCCGCCCAGCTGTACAGGATCAATCCGATCGTGCTGAGGAGCAGACTGCACGCGATCAGCGCGGACCGCACTCGGCCGATGCGCGCGCGGAGCCCGAATGCCAGTCCCATGGCCGTCGCGACGACGAAGAGCAGATTTCGCGCAGCGCTCATCTGGATCCCGACCGCATCGAGCGCAGCCATCAGCAGCGGAAACAGCACCGTCTCGCGCGTGTAGAGGTCGAAGCCCGGGTTCAGGTAGTCGCGCGACATCGCCCAGAACCCCTGTCCGACGTCCCCGACTCCGTAGAGCGCGAGGCCCGCCAGCGCGCTCGCGGTCACCGCGAGCAGCACGGGCCACTCGTCGCGCAGCCAATCGACGATCGCCGTGGGTCGCGGGCTCGTGTCCTTCATCGTTCCCCTCAACGCCGCCGTTCGCACAAACGTGCGAGATCGACGCCCGACGGGCCGACTCCGAACAGCGGCGCGCGCTCGCTCAGGCAGCCCAACATCTCGTCGTTGAAGAAGCTCGGCCGATTGAGGAGCACCAGTGTGTCGCTTCCTGCCGCCGTTCCGAAGCGAATACCATCGATGAGCGCACCGGTGTCTCGATAGAACTCACCGAGGCGCGGTGCCAGCGGTATCCAGTAGACCCGATCCGGGTGCGCGTTCATCCAGTCGAGCAAGCCGCGGTAGGAACTCCCCCAATAGTCCAGGTCGAAACCGAGCGCGCTTGCGCCCCGGGTGCCGCCGACGAACGCATTGAAATAGGCGATCTGGTAGGGGTGCATTCTCGCGATCATCGGTGGCCCAGCGAGGAGCACACAGGCCAGCAAACCCGCATAGACGGCCCGCCGCACCACGACACGGCGAATCGGCTGCAGGATCTGGCGGATGCCCGCTCCCGCGAGTAGACACAGGAACGGGTAACCTACGATGAAGTGTCGCACACCGCCCGACTTGGGAATTCCGGGCAGCGCGAAGAACACCAGCGGTGCCAACGCGCCCGCCAGCAGGAACAGCAGGACCCCGCGGTCGCCACTGCGCCGAAATCCCAACAGACCGCCGAACGCGAGTGCCAACGTCGGAATCGGAACTGTGAGCGCAGTCATCACGAACGGGTAGTGGAACGGCGCCTCGGTGGTCACGCGCCCGAAGTAGGTCGTTGCAATCGGGAAGTGGTCGGCGTGGTAGTCGAACAGCGCCGCGGTCCGACCGATCGGATCAGACCAGAGCCACGGCCAGATCGCAACGAACAACAAGGGCGGAATCACGAGCAGCAGCGCCTGCCGCGTCAGCAGCGGCGCGATTGGCCCACCGCTACGCACGGCCGTGCTTACGCGAACGGCCAGCAGCGCGGCCATCGGAACCAGCGCGATCGCGGCGTTCAGCTTCAGCGAGATGCCGGCGCCGAGCAGGGCCGCGGCAGCCACGATCCAAACGGGGCGTTCGAAACTGCGCCAGTACGCGATGGTCGTGCATAGAACCATCGCGGCAACTGGGACATCGAGCGCGGCGATGTGGCTGTGGAAGAAGACCCGCGGCATCGCGAAGAACATCAGTGTCGTGGCGAGGGCCGCCGCGCGGCCGAACAACTGCTCTGTGAACCCAAACAGCGCCGCTGCCAGAACGAAAGCAAAGGCCGCGGTCACGAGCCGAAACGCGGTCAGCGGCTCGAGCCAGCCGAGGGCTTCGTGGAAAACAGTCCGCGACAGACCACCGAGAATCCGATGCAGCGGTGGGTGGGTCGACGCCCAGTTCGCGTCGATACTCTCGAGCGCGGGAGAACGCAGCCACGCCGCGTAGGCCGTCGCCTCCTCGAGGTACAACACCTCGTCCCAGGTCACACCGTAATCGGGAATCGTGGCACCCACGACACTGGCGATTGCGAGTGCGACAACGACCGCGCATCCCTGGCTCGACGACAAGCGCTTCATCGCAGCCGAAAACTACGTGTCGGGGGCCGCGCTTCGAGGAGGAAGCCTTGCCGAAACAGGACGTCGTCGAACACGATGAAGATGATACCTCCAGTTCAGTTGGGCTGCGTGTCATGACATCTGAAGTTCAAGCGCGTATGCAAAGCACCGAGCCATGTCATGGTCCCTGTGCGATCTCCATCACGAAAGACGCGATCTCCTCGAGACTCGGATCATACCCTTCGGTTGTATCGACGCTGATGGTGGGTACGGGCAAGCTTGGCGGAATGTACTTGCCGATCGGGAGTTCGATTCCATCCTTGGCTGCATGCACCGGCCGGTCGCCATGGAAACGCTCACGGGCCGGATCGGCCAAGCCTCTCTCGATGAACCGCGCTCTGGCAGTGGGCGGATCGACGGAACAAATCAGGATTGCCACCCGATACCTTCGACAGAGAGGCTCGAGCTTGGGGGCCCAGAGTTCATGCTGGAATGCCGCCTCGGCTACGAGACTGATGCCACTGGAAAGCATCAGGTCGATCGCCTCGAAGAATGTGTCGTAGATCTTCAGGTTGACAGCGCTCGGAAGTTCGCCGTGGCTGCTATTCGCAGCGTTCACGAACCCCTCTTTGAACTCGTCACGGCAAAACGCGGGACAATGGATCGTCTTGGCCAAGGCGTGAGCCAAGGTCGTTTTGCCAGCTCCCGGGCGACCAGTGACGACGACTAGCGACGGCTCATGTAACGGCAATTGGCGGGCTCGGTATCGCGAATGCACGTCAGATCGCCGTCCATTGGCGTAGATTTGTCACGTGGCCTGGCCTGGTCGATCCGAAGAGGGTTGATTGGCGATACGGTACTGACGTGAAGTGGATTGCGCTATTTCTCCTCCGGATCGATGCGCTCGATCCCGCCGGGTCATAGTCGAGAGTGTGGTCGTGGGGCTGAGTCCCGTGGCATGGTATTTCTTGGCGATCAGCCACCGATACCAGCGAAGCAGCGTGTCCGGCGTTAGGCGGCTGAGTTTCTTCCTGGCGACTTTCGCGTTGGAAAGGGCAACCAACGAGAGACCCGCGAGCAGTACTCCTCGTACTGCGTTTCGATCGTTTCGAGGAGGTGGCGCTCTTCGTACAAAATGATGAAAAGATGGAAGCAGGTTCCGACTACCAGCGCATACACGACCAGGTCTGCCGCTCGGAACAGGACGGCCCAGCCCAGGATTACCGTGAGGACCCCGACGTACATCGGATTGCGTGTGTAGCGGTAGAGCCCCCGCACGACGAGCTTCGTTGGCGCGTCGATCGGGGCCGGCGTACCCCGACCAAAGGTCGCGAAGTCCCCGACACACCAAGCGTAGATCGAAAGCCCAACGACCAAGACCGTGACCGCGATCGCGAGTTCGAATCCGGAACCGGGCGCTCGGCTCTGCGCGATTCGTATCGGGATGTAGACCGCGCCGTACCAGGCAAGAGCCGCTTGTTCGATCGGCCAAACTCGGATCGGCCCAGGTCAAATGTCGGGACGAGCAGCATCACTTCGCCACGCGCGGCTGACCGCAATTTCATTTCTCCCAGCTACACGGCGGCATCGTCCTTCCTCGAGCAGCATTCGGTAGTAGTGCGGAGAGGACGCCTAACGTTGGCACCAGAGTGGACCTCGACTATCCTCGTTCCGCATCGTGTTCGTCGCTTCGCGGCTTGCCGGGGGGATATGCCGACACACTGGGTCGTGATCTACGTCATCGTTCTGACGAGTTCGCCTTCCGGGGCGATCACGCTCGAGACGGGAGATTTCGTCTCCGAGATCGAGCGCCTCAGAAATCTGGCATTCGCCAGTGGGTCGAATCTCTACGTTCCCCCCACGGTCAACGAGCAGGAGAATTTTTCCACGCTCGCCGCCGCGTTGCTCGCGGGAGATACCAGTGCGGCCGACACCCAGGCGGCGGCGTTGGCCTACGAGTTGGTGGAATACACCGATTCTGCAAGCGGCGCGGTCTACCTGGGGCTTCGCGAACAGCTCGTCGGCGGTGAGACCACGCTCGGCTGGGGTTCGTTCTTCGTCGCCCCGACCTTCCTGGCCGAAGTCCTGATCGAGGTCCCTCATCCGCTCAACGACACCAACACCTGGGACATCGCCGCAATTGCCTTCCGCGAAACCCGTTCGCGCGGCTTCCTGATGGCCGGAGCGCATCGCAATGCGAACGGGCTCGGAACCGCTGACGTGGCGCGCCTCACGGATTCGATCTTTCACGCCGTCCATACGGTTTGGAACGGAGCGACGGCAGAACGGCCCGCGTGGCAGATCCACGGTTTCGACAAAGACAACCACTCCTTCCCCGTCGGAACCGATGTCGTGCTCTCCAACGGCGACGGCGGGGTGACGCAGGAGATTGTCGATCTCGACGGGCTGATGGACGACGCGGGGTTTCCCTCCTACGCGAACAACACGCTGGAAGCGGATGATCCCCTGAACGTGCAGGTGAACGGTGCCGTCGACGGGATCACGTTTTCGTCGCTCGCCGCGACAACCAACGACCAGGGCATCTACTCCAGGAGCCTGGGCGGCATTTTCGTGCACGTCGAGTTGGAGCGGAGAGTTCGGTTCGACGAAGCGAATCGAAACCTTGCGGCGTCGTTGATCTCGCAAGCGATCTCGCTGCCAGAACCAAGCCCGGCATTGCAGACGTTCAGCGCGGTGATTTGCCTGGTGCTGCTTGGTGAGAATCGAAAGCTGGCGGGCCGTCGCCAGAGATGCCGAATGTGAACGTCCAGCCTTCGCTCGAGTCTAGCCCCTCGGGAGTCCCCCCGGCTCTGCCGGGGGATCGTTAAGCGCGTGACCGGAGGTGCTGCAATGCGACGAAAGACAACGATTGGGTTTGTCATTGTGCTGCTCTGCTGGCATGTGTTTCCGGCGTCGGCCGACCGCGTCGATCTGTTGGTGCCGGCGTACGCGAACCCCTGCTGCGGCGGTGGGCCTTTGCTCTGGAGCACGCTGATCGCCACCGCGGGCGACGCGGGACTCGATATTGAGGTGCACGTGATCTTCAACCCCGACAACGGACCGGGCACGGCGGTCGACCCGAACTACGTGGACGCACAGGGCAACGGCCCGCTGCTCGACCTGCGAAACGCGGGTGGGTTCGTGCATGGCTACGTCCCGACGGGCTTCGGGACGCGACCCGCCACGGCGGTCGAGGCCGACGTCGATCGTTACTACGACGCGCTCTATCCGGGCATCGTGGACGGCATTTTCTTCGACGAGATGACGAACGACCTGGCCTCGGTCGGCTATTACCAACAGCTTCGCGACTACGTGAAGGGCAAGGACCCTGGCGCTCTCGTGATCGGCAATCCCGGCACGACGTTCACGAACAATCCGAGCATGCAGACGATGTTCGACGTACTGGACTATGCCGACTCGGCCGACGTGTTGACGACGTTCGAGAACACGGGCGCCCAGTACGAGACGAACTATAGTCCCCCCGCTTGGCTCGCGACCTTCCCTCCCCGTCGCTTCGCGCACATCCTCCACTCGCAGCCTTCGTGGGGGGCGGCTTTCCTCGCTCTCGCGCATGATCGCAGCGCAGGCTTCCTCTTCGTCACCGACGACGTGTTCCCGAATCCCTTCGACGCGCTGCCGTCGTTCTGGAGCGCGAAGACGGCTGCCATCTCCGCACACAACGTCCCGGAGCCGGACGCGAGGATCGGCACACTCGTAGCGTTCGCGAGCCTGTTCGCACTTCGACGACGACACGAGTTCTCAGTGCGACCAGGCTCTTCTGGTCGTTTGGAATTGGAGGGATCGCGATGCTTCATGAAATTTTGACGAGTCGTCCAGCGTGCGCGAAACCCGCCGGGCCAGGGCTGAGCCGTAGTAGGAGAATCCATGGCGGTAGAGGAAGGAAGTTCGAAGAGATCTCCGAGGCGCGTCCCGGTGACGGTCTCGACAACGAGATCGGCGAAGTGTAGGTACGCGAGCGTGTGGGCCGTGGGTACATGGTTGCGACAATTCCTGTGGGGATCTGGGGGTCGTAACCTGTCAGTCGGAATTCGGGTCCTGGTCATCGCCCGGAGCGAGTTCGATCAGAAGGTCCTTGGCGTCGACCTGTGTCCCGTGCGGTGCAACGATCGCCGCGACTACGCCATCCCGTTCGGCGTGGATCGCGGTTTCCATCTTCATCGCCTCGATGGTCAGCAGCATGTCTCCGGCGGAGACGCGCTGGCCTTCGGTCACTGAAACGCTCGCAACCATCCCGGGCATCGGCGCTGCGACGTGGCAATCGTTGCCGGGTTCGGCCTGGCGTCGTTTCGGTAGCGAATCGGCGGCGGCGTGATGGGGGACTTTCGCGGTTCGGGGTTGACCGTTCAGCTCGAAGAAGACCTTGACGTGGCCGTCCTCTTCGACCTCGCCCACCGCTTGGCAGCTGATGATCAAGGTCTTGCCGGGCTCGATGTCCACGGTGATCTCGTCTCCTACCGCCATCCCGTAGAAAAAGGTCGGTGTGGGGAGGATCTCGACCGGACCGTACTGATTGGTGAATTCGACGAAGTCACTGAAGACTTTCGGATACATCAGGTACGAATTGAACTCCTCGTCGCTCACTGCTCGTGTCGCGATCGTGTCCGCCTCCTTTCGCAGTACCGCCAGGTCTGCGGGGGCCATCGTCGCTCCCGGGCGATCGGTCAGGGGCGCTTCTCCCTTCAGGACTTTCCGCTGTAGCGCTGCTGGGAAACCGCCGGGAGGCTGGCCCATTTCTCCGCGAAAGAATGAAACGACCGAATCGGGAAACGAGACCTCGCGATCGGGGTCTTCCACTTCGCGAGTCGTCAGGCCGGCCGAGACCATGGTCAGCGCCATGTCGCCGACGACCTTCGATGTAGGAGTCACCTTGACGATGTCACCGAACATTCGATTCACGTCGGCGTAGGTCTCGGCGACCTTTTGCCAGTCGTCTGCGAGCCCGAGACTCCGGGCCTGCTCTTTCAAGTTCGTGAATTGCCCGCCCGGCATTTCGTGCATATAGACTTCGGACGCACCGAATCGCAGATCAGTTTCGAATGCGGAGTAGTTGGCGCGAACCCGCTCCCAGTAGTTCGAGATTTCGCGCACCTGATTCACGTCGAGCCCGGTGTCGCGTTGGGTACCCCGAAGCGCTTCGACGATGGATCCAAGGTTGGGTTGGCTCGTCACGCCCGAAAGAGAATCGCACGCGCCGTCGACGGCGTCGGCACCCGCGCGAACGGCAGCCAGTACGCTCGCGGCGGAAATGCCGCTGGTGTCGTGCGTGTGAAAGTGAACCGGCAAGCCCGTCTCGCGCTTGATCGCCCCGATCAACAGTTCGGCCGCATCGGGTTTGCACAGGCCGGCCATGTCTTTGACGCCGATGATGTGGCAACCCGCTGCCTCGAGGTCACGCGCCATCTTCAGGTAGTAGTCCAGATCGTACTTCGGGCGGTTCGGGTCGAGCATGTCGCCGGTGTAACAGATCGCGCCTTCGAGCAGCTTGCCGCTCTCGAGCACGGCATCCATCGAGACGCGCATGTTCTCCACCCAATTGAGCGAGTCGAACACGCGGAACAGGTCGATACCGCTTTTTGCCGCTTGCGCGACGAAACCCTGGATCACGTTGTCTGGATAGTTGGTGTAGCCGACTCCGTTGGCTCCGCGCAGCAGCATCTGGAACAGGATGTTCGGGATCCGCGCTCTCAGCTCGCGCAGCCGACTCCACGGACACTCCCTGAGGAATCGCATCGACACATCGAAGGTTGCACCACCCCAGCATTCCAGCGAAAACAACTGCGGCAACAACTGGCTATACGCTCTGCCGATCTTCCAGATGTCATGGCTGCGCATCCGGGTAGCGAGCAGCGACTGGTGGGCGTCCCGCATCGCAGTGTCGGTGACGAGCACTTCGGTCCGCTCGAGCATCCACTCGGAGAACCGTTTCGGTCCCAATTTCTCGAGCCGGTCTCGGGTGCCGGGTGGAGTCGGCGCGACTGCGATGGCCGGCGCGACGGGATTCGTCTTGTGGGTCGGCTCGGGGCGCCCGACGACTTCGGGGTTTCCGTTGACGATGACGTCGGCGATGAATGTGAGCAGCTTGGTCGCGCGGTCGCGTCGAACGGGAAAGTGAAACAGCTCGGGTGTCTCGTCGATGAAGCGGGTCGTGTAGTCACCGGAAACGAAACGCGGGTGATTGATCAGGTTTTCGACGAACGCCCGGTTGGTCGCGACGCCTCGAATGCGAAACTCGCGCAGTGCGCGGTCCATGCGGGCCACGGTTTCTTCTGGCGTCGGCGCCCAGGTCGTCACCTTTTCGAGCAGCGAGTCGTAGTACCGGGTGATCACCGCTCCTGAATAGGCGGTTCCTCCATCCAGCCGGACGCCGAAGCCCGTCGCGCCACGATACGCGGTGATCCGCCCGTAGTCCGGAATGAAGTTCGCTTCGGGATCCTCTGTCGTGATCCGACACTGCATCGCGTGTCCATGCAGGACGATCGCGGATTGTTCCGGGACCCCCGATTCGGCGGTGTCGCCGATGCGGGCCCCCTGTGCGATGCGGATCTGGGCCTTGACGATGTCGATCCCTGTCACCTGCTCGGTGACGGTGTGTTCTACCTGGATTCGGGGATTGACCTCGATGAAGTAGAACTTCTGGGTGTCGGCATCCATCAGGAACTCGACCGTTCCCGCATTCACGTAGCCCGCCTCGCGTGCGATCGCGAGTGCGGCTTCGCACACCTCCTTGCGTTTTTCGTCGTCGAGATAGGGGGCGGGCGCCCGTTCGACCACTTTCTGATGCCGGCGCTGCACGCTGCAATCGCGCTCGAACAGATGAACGATGTTTCCGTGCGTATCGCCGAGTATCTGGACTTCGACGTGCAGAGCACGCTGCACCAGTTTCTCGAGGTAGACCTCGTCGTTGTCGAACGATGCGGCCGCCTCACGCCGACCGGATGTGACTTCGCGCTCGAGCGCTTGCTCTGATTCGATCACGCGCATGCCGCGGCCGCCGCCGCCCCAAGAAGCCTTGAGCATCACCGGGTAGCCGACCGCCGCAGCCAGCGCGCGGATCTCGTTGATGTCATCGGGCAGCGGACCGGTCGCGGGCATGATCGGGGCACCCGCTCGCTCGGCGACCGTGCGAGCCGACAGCTTGTTGCCCAGCGTGCGCATCACTCGAGACGGTGGACCGATGAACAGGACACCCGCTTCGACGCACGCGTCCGCCAGATCGGGGTTCTCCGACAGGAAGCCATATCCGGGGTGGATCGCATCGCAGCCGACCTCTCGCGCGACCCGCATCACTTCATCGATCGACAAGTAGGCCTTGACCGGTCCAAGTGAATGACCGACCTGGTACGCCTCGTCCGCTTTGAACCGATGCAGCGACAGGCGATCTTCGTTCGCGTAGATCGCGACGGTTCGAATCCCGAGTTCGTTCGCACCGCGCATCACCCGGATCGCGATTTCACCGCGATTTGCGACCAGCAGTTTTTGGATCGCTCGTTTCGCCATTTTTCCACCTGTGCCGACCGTGAGGCTCGGCGGTGTTCCGGATCGGAGAAAGTCGTTCGCGGGTTTTCGGTTTCGCAGGTACTCGCCCGGTGGGTGCACGCTCGAGGTGTGTTCGGAAACACAAAGTTACCGAAAAACTCCGGAGAGCCGGCCTTTTTGATGATTCGGTGGAGCTGTTCGGCGCGCGCGAGCGGTATGCTGGCAGGTCATGACGACCACAACCCGAACCCTGAATCAAACCCTGAACCGAACCCCGAAACTGCTGCTGGGCCCCGGCCCATCGAACGTTCACCCGGACGTCCTGGCCGCCATGGCACAGCCGATGATCGGTCACCTCGACCCCGCCTTTCTGAAGATCCTCGATCGCGTGCAGGCCCGCTTGCGAACACTGTTCGGGACCGACAATGCCATGACGCTACCGCTGTCGACGACTGGCAGTGGCGGCATGGAAGCGTGCTTCGGCAACCTGGTGGAGCCGGGCGACGCGGTCGTCATTGGTGTCAACGGGGTTTTTGGCAATCGCATGTGTGATGTCGCCAGCCGATTGGGTGGGGAAGTCACGCGCGTCGATGCGGACTGGGGTCGGATTCTCGACGACGACGCGATGTCGGACGCCATCGCACGCGTTCGACCGAGAGTCGTCGCCTTCGTTCACGCCGAAACCTCGACCGGTGTTCACCAACCAGTCGAAAACATCAGCCGCGCAGCACGAGACGTCGGTGCTTTCGTGATATTGGATTGCGTTACGTCGCTGGCAGGGCTCCCGGTCCGATTGGACGAATGGGGGGTGGATGCAGCCTACAGCGGGACACAGAAGTGCCTTTCGTGTCCGCCGGGGTTGTCGCCGGCGACTTTTTCGCCTCGGGCGGTAGAGCGCGCCGGAGACCGGAGTGCGCCGTGCACGAGTTGGTATCTCGATATCAACTTGCTTGCGGGCTACTTCGGCGGGGAGCGCGTGTACCACCACACGGCTCCGATCTCGGCGATTTTTGCGCTCGACGAGGCGCTCCGGTTGGTGGAAGAGGAGGGGTTGGAGACGCGCGCGGCGCGACATCGCGATGCCGCCGAAGCCCTCATCGCGGGTCTGGCAGAGTTCGGGTTCGAGCCTCTGGTGGACGCGGCGCACCGTCTACCGATGTTGACTTCGGTTCGCCTGCCGGAGTCGGTCAAGAAGGCGGGCGAGGGCGCCGTCCGGCGGAAGCTGTTGGACGACCACGAGATCGAAGTAGGCGGTGGCCTGGGTGCGCTCGCCGGCGAAATCTGGCGGATCGGCTTGATGGGAGAGAACGCGCGCCGAGAGAACGTCGCGCGGTTGTTGGAGGCGTTGAGCAAGGAACTGCGCTGACTCGAAGGCTGCGTGCACTTCGCCGCGTGCGCGGGTCGAAATGGCCCGGATTGCCGCAGCCGCCGGGTTACTGGCCCGGCCCGATCTTCGAAACCGCCCGATAGGTCGCATCGCGCAGCGACTTCTCGCGCGGGTCGTCGACCAGATAGCTGCCCATCTTGTTCATGATGTAGGCGACACCCAGGCGCGCATCGGGATCGGCAAAGCCAAAGGAGCCTCCCGCACCCGGTGTGCCGAACCCGCGCCCGCTCGACGCGAAGTCGAAGTCGGGATTGGGTTTCATGAAACCCATCGAGAAGACCGTCGGGGTGCGCAGTACGTGGTCGAAAGAACCCTCGGCAGGGAGCGACGCGTCCGCCATCAGATCATCGAGGGTCTGCTTGCGCAGCTCGAGTTCGGCCCCGCCGTTCGCGAAAGCACTGTACAGCCGGGCAATGCTGCGCGCGTCGCCCATTCCGTTGGCGGCCGGGATCTCGACGGCTCGCAGTTCGGGGTCGGAGTTGAATGCGGCGGGGCTCTTGAGTTTCGGGTTGCCAAATGCGCGCGCCGTCACGGAGCGTGGGTTCAACATCGCGACCAGCATCCGCAGCGGGATCTGGCTGCGCCGGCCGACCTGGAACGGCAATCGGAGAAAGCTCAACGGAACGATCGTGGCGATGCGCGACTCGGGGAAAGAAGTCGGCAGGCCGATGTGGAAGTCGAGACCGAGCGGCTCTGCGATTTCTTCTCGAAAGAAGCGGCCGAGGCTCCGGCCTTGTGGATCGACCCGGCGAAACAGCTCGCCCTGGTACCAGCCGAGACTGATCGCGTGATAGCCGTGCCGTACACCTGGGGTCCAAGCGGGCGCTTGTTTCGCGAGGATGTCGGCCAGACGGTCGAGATCGGCCAGCGTCGCGACATCGAGAGGCTCGTCGATCGCGCACAGCCCTGCCTGGTGGGCGACGAGTTGTCGAACGGTGATGCTCTCCTTGCCGGCCTGAGCGAATTCGGGCCAGTATTGAGCGACCGGTGCGTCCCACTCGAGCCAGCCTCTCGAGTGCGCGACTGCGAGTGTCATCGAGGCGATACCCTTGGTGGTGGAAAACACGGTGGTCAGCGTGTCTTCCTGCCAGGGGTGCTGCCGCTTCTTGTCGCGAAACCCACCCCAGAGATCCACGACTTTCTGGCCGCGGTGGTACACGGCAAAGGCCGCCCCGATCTCTTTTCGAAATGCGAAATTGTTTTCGAACTCGAGGCGAACCGCTTCGAAGCCGGGCGCCACATACCCGTGGACGAGTCGAGAGGCGGGCAATTTGGGCAATGGGAAGACCTCCGGAAAATTCCGCGATTCCGCCCTAGAGTAACAGCTCCTCGCAGCCTCCAGGAGACGTCAGCGAATCGTGTCCAGCCCGAGAGATTCCAGTTCTGGAAACAAGCATCCGAGCCGACCGGGTCCGAGACGGAATCTACTGCTCGGATTCCTCGAATACCCCGCAGTCGACGATGCGGCCCGCTCCGAGGCCGACGTGGTCGTCGTCGGCGTGCCGTACGATCTCGCGACCTCGGGCCGCGCCGGCGCGCGCGCAGGCCCCGATGCGATTCGCACGGCCTCGCCGCACATCAGTTGGGAACGCCGACGCTGGCCGTGGCGGTTTGCGCTCGACGACCGCATTCAGATCGTCGATGCCGGCAACATCGACTTCCAGATCGCCGATTCGCACTCGATGGTGTCAGCGCTGCAGACGCAGACGCGCAGCCTCCTCTCGGCCGGGAAGACCCAGCTGATTCTTGGTGGGGACCACTACATCACGTTGCCGATTCTGCGAGAATACGCGGCAAAGTTCGGACCGATCTCGTTGATCCATTTCGACGCTCACGCCGACACCGATGACAGCGAGCACAGCCAAGGCGAATTCAATCACGGCAGCATGTTCCTGCATGCGCAGCGAGAGGGCTTGATCGATCCGACGCGCTCGGTGCAGGTGGGCATCCGCACCGAGTACGCGTACGAGGGGTACCCGTTCACGGTCTTGGACGCCGCCTGGGTCCACGAA
>JAJDAM010000745.1 GCA_029261905.1 Deltaproteobacteria bacterium | reverse complement strand
TTTGGAATCGAAGCGCAGCGGCCCGCGGTTCGAAAGGGCGTGGGCCCGGTCCGCTCCGGCCTCGAAGTAGCTCTCCATCGAACTGGATTCAGCTCCATCTAGGGGGCGCCCTGATTTCGGTGTTCGATCACTCATGAATGGGCTCCGGTTCGAGAGGATCCCGCGCATTGCGATGGGCCGCGTGGATTCCGGGAGGCTAGGTCAAACCGGCGGACGCATCATCGCGGAATGACGACCGGTTGGGTTGGGGCGAAAGTGTAGCGGTCTCCACTCAATGCCAGGCTATCGCAACGGCAGAACCGATCCGTGTAAGAGCCCGCCCCCGCATCCCCCGGATGGTGAAAAAAGACACTCGCGACCCAATTCCATGTACGATCAAGTGATGCCGCATACGTTCAGGATCTTGCAATCGACCCTGCTGTTTCTACTGGTCTTGTCGCCTCTCGGCACGGCTTCAGCCGATGGCGATTCGCTGCTCGACTGTGCAAAAGGCAACGCGCCTTCCAAGAGCAGCCGACAGAATGTCGAGTTCAATTCCGTGGGCCGAATGGGCGAAGGGCGGACGATCACCGGCACCGTTTCGTGGGCGCGAGTCGACGAAAAATCCCGCGTACTGCTTCGCATTCACGAGCCGGCGGATCTCCAGGGTGCCGGCCTACAGCTGATCGAAAAGTCCGATACAACGGACATGTTCATCTACCTGCCCGACCTGAAGAAGGTGAAGCGAGTGACCTCGCGCATGTTGTCGGGTTCGCTGTTCGGAAGCGACTTCACCTACGAAGATTTCATGCAGTTCCAGGGGATCAGCGTGGAAGGCCGACGCGAAGAGCTGCCGCCATCGACCCTCGACGGCGTGGCGGTTCGCGTGCTCGAACAGGTCCCGTCTGAGGCCGCCGGTTCTGCGTACACGCGCATCGTGTCGTACTGGGACAGCGAGACCTGTGTCCCGCTCAAATCGGAGATGTTCGAATCGGGTGACAAGCTGCGCAAGGTACTCACCGTCAACCGGGAAACGTTGTTTCGGGCCGACGCCGCGGTCATGCCGCAGGAGGTCAACATGAAAGACCTGCGCGATGGGACCTCTACGCAGCTCAAATTCGCAGACATCGAAGTCAACGTGAAGATCCCGCGAAAATTCTTTTCGAAGAGTGGTCTCGAGCAGCCGCGTGTCTTCTAGCGGCGCGACCGGGCGAGCCCGAACGGTGTTCGACTAGTACATGGAACAGCTGCGAGCCGTCATTCCCCAAAATGCATGGCTCGTTTTGGCCGCCGCGCTCGGCCTGACGGTGTTGGCGGCGAATCAGCTCGTCGACTTCCGCACCGGTGACACTCTGCTGCACATCGATGCTTCGGCCGATCGGCTGTTGCCGGAAGGGGACGCATCGCGCGAATTCTACGATCACATCCGTCGAATGTTCGGAAGTGACGAAACGTTGCTCGTCGGGTTGTATGGCGACGACGTCTTTACCACCGCGAGCCTGCAGCGCATCGATCGCCTGACACGCCGGCTGGAAAAAGTCGAAGGCGTCCACCACGTCTTGTCGCTCACCAACGCGGTCAATGTGCGAGGGGTAGACGACGATCTCGAGATCGCGCCGTTCGTCGATGGGATTCCCGAAACGGCCGATGCGCTCGCTGCGCTTCGATCCGAACTGGCGGGCAACCCGATTTACAACGGGAGCCTCGTCTCGATGGAAGGTCGCGCGACGGCTCTGTTGGTGTATTTCGTCGACATGACGAGCCGCGAGTACATGGCCGCTGGCATCGACGCCACCATCGTTGCGATCGCCGAACAGGAGCGCGGGGAAGGGGAAGCGTGGATCACCGGCGGGCCGCATATTCGAGCGGAGACCGCGCGCGTGCTACTCGGCGAGGCGCTGACGATCCCGCTCGGGATGCTGGGCGTGCTCGGGTTGGTGCTGGCCGTCGCGTTCCGAACGATTCGTGGCGTACTGGTTCCATTGGTTTCGATCGCAATGGCCGTCACGTGGACGCTCGGGATCACGGCAGCGCTCGGTTACGAACTGAACGCCGTGACCAGCCTGGTGCCTGCACTCCTCACGACGTTGGGGCTCTCGTATTCCGTACACGTCGTCTCGGAGTACCAGGAATCCGTCAACGAAGACGAAGCCGGCAGTGCCGTCGAGCGCGTCACTGCGGCGCTGTCCCGCGTGACACTTCCGGTTGTACTCACGGGCGTCACCACGGCAGCAGGCTTTGCCTCATTGGGACTGAGCCCGCTGGGCGCCGTCCGCGAGTTCGGACTGCTTTCGGTGATCGGTGTCGTGTGTGCGGTCGGCACCTCGCTGACAGTGGCTCCGGCGCTGCTCACTCTGCTTCCCGTTGGAATGCCACGGACGCCCCGAGCCAGCACGCAGCGGGCCGGATACTTCGATCAGTTCGTCGAGCGCGTTGCATTGTTCGTCATCGCAAGGCGGCCGGCCATTTTCATTGCGGCGGCCGGGTTTTTCCTGCTGGCGCTAGCGGGTGTCGCTCAGCTTCGGATCGGAACCCAGCAGGTCAGTAAGTTTCAACCCGATGCACCCGTGCGGGTTCATTTCGAAGCCGTCAACGAGCATTTCGGCGGCGCCAACCTGTTCTTCGTGGTGCTGTCGACCGAGTATCCAGAAGGGTTCAAGGAGCCCGTGAACCTGGCGGAGATCGAAGCGCTTCAATCGTGGCTGGTCGAACAGCCCGAAATCGGCGGCACCACCTCGCTGGTCGATTACATCAAGCTGCTGAACCGGGGGTTTCACGAAAACGCTCCCGACCAGCTCGCGATCCCCGAAAGCAAGCGCATGATCAGCCAGTTGCTGTTTTTCGGCGCCAGCGACGAGCTCGATTCGTTCGTCGATTCGCGCTTTCAAACGGTCAGTATCCGTGTGCGCTCGAACGTCGTCGATTCCGACGCGATCTCGCATCTGGTGGCGCGCATTGAAACCCGCCTGACAGATCTGCCGTCGCATCTCGATGCGTCACTCACCGGGACCTCGATCGTCTTTACGCGCACGCTCGATTCGATCATCCGGGGTCAAGCCACCAGCATGATCCTGGCGCTGGGGATCATCTATCTGATCCTGTCGGCGATGTTCGTGTCGCTGCGAATCGGGTTTCTCGCGCTGATCCCGAACGCGCTACCGGTTGCGGTGTATTTCGGTGCGTTGGGTTGGACCGGGATTCGGTTGGATCCGGCCACGAGCCTGATCGCACCCATGGTGCTCGGGATCGCCGTCGACGACACGATTCACTACTTCGCGCGCTTCCGGCGCGACGCGAAGCGGCTCGGTCACGAGGGGCGCGCAACCGTATCCGCGCTGCGTGCGGTGGGAAGGCCGGTCACCTACTCCTCCGCGGCGTTGGTGCTGGGTTTTCTGGTGCT
The DNA here is from genome assembly GCA_029261905.1 of Deltaproteobacteria bacterium. Taxonomy (GTDB): domain Bacteria; phylum Myxococcota_A; class UBA9160; order UBA9160; family SMWR01; genus JAJDAM01. Next base: position 5,464 of record JAJDAM010000745.1, on the reverse strand, counting down.
CAACGCGAGCGAGCTGCGATCGAACGCCGAACTCGGCTCGATGGCCGCGTTTGCGCTGGCGTTTGCCTGGTTGACGGATTTCACGTTGACGCCAGCGCTGTGCAAAGGCTTGAAGATCGTAACGCTGTGGGACTTCTTGAGTATCGATCTCGGGCACGACCCGGGGCGATCGATCGCGCTGTTCCGCGGTTTGCGCACTGCACGCGCGCGCATGGTCGCGTTGATGGGGACCCTGGTCGAAATTCCGAAGGGGCGCCGGCTGTTCAACGTGGGCGAACCGGGCGATGCGCTCTACGTGGTCCTCGCGGGGGAGCTGCGTGCGATCGTCGAGCATGAGGGTGGCGAACGCGATTTTGCGATTCACGGCCGTGGCGGGGTGCTGGGCGAGATCGGTCTGTACCACGACCGGCGGATTGCCAGTGTCGAAGCCGTGGAAGATTCGCGGCTCTTGCGCCTGACGCAACTGAGCATCGATCAGCTGGCGCGATCGCGTCCCTACACCGCGGCCAAGGTATTTCGCAATCTCAACGGTCTGCTCGCGCAACGCATCATGGCCTCTGCAGCACAGCAGGTACTGAAGACCGGCTCCAGCAACGAGAATCTGGACAGCCATCCGGGCGCCCGCAACGATGCACTCGTCGCCAACGCGCAGACCCTCGAGGACGCGTTCTTCCGCTCCGAGTCGCTCGCGCACCTGACGCTCTCCGATGGCCCGGACGATTCAGTCTGGGTCGGCCAGCTCGCGGGCTTGGGAATCGATGCGAGTACGATCGCCGCGCTCACGCTGATCCCGCTGATCGAGGTCGCATGGGCAGACGGGAAGATGGAAGAAAAAGAGCGCCGCGCCATTCTCGATGGCGCCGAGGTTCACGGCATCGCGACGAACAGCTCGAGCTTTCGGTTGTTGGAAATGTGGCTCAAGGATCCGCCGAAGCCCGACCTGGTCGCCGCGTGGCGTCAATACATCCGCGCCGCTTGCGAGACCCTGAGCTTCGAGGGCAAGCTGCGATTGAAGACCAGCATCGTGGGCGGAGCGCGCGACGTGGCCGAATCGGCCGGCGGATTCCTGGGTTTCCGTTCGGTGTCGCCCGCCGAGGAACGCGTGCTGACCCGGCTGGAACGGGCTTTCGACGAGTAGCGGAGCCAACCGCGCTCGGTCACGATCCGAACGAGCGCCGAGATTCACTACTGCAAAAGGCCGACTGTCGACCCGGCTGAAAGCGCTGCGTCTCGGCGGACCACCCACGGGAACGAGGGAGAGGCTCCAACTCGCAAATACGGCCCCGAGATCGCTCAAGGTGACTCACGGCCATTCCGATATCTGTGGAATGGAGAAACTTCTGGGCCTCGGTGTTGTCGCAATGATCGTTGCCTGCGTGGTGGTGGGGGCGCGACTGCTTCTGTTGTCCGCGCGAACGCGGGAGATGCCCGAGCTTCTGATGGGCGTGGCTTTCGTGTTGATGGGGGGTGTCGGCTACCCGCTCGCCATCGCGGCCCGGGGTGGGCCCGGCGGGATTCCTACAGCGGGCTTGCTGAATCTGGGACTCGTGTTTCAGAATCTCGCCTGTCTGGCCATCTGCGCCATGACATGGCAGACCTATCGGAGTTCCAGCCGATTGGGTGCGGGGATCTGCATAGCGGTCGGCCTGGGTTTCGTTGCCAGCGTGTCGGTTGCGGTCGCCACGGGTGATCCCGACGGTGGCGCCGCCTACTACCTGGGTTTCGCGCTTCGCGCGGCATCGTTCGGCTGGGCGGCTTGGGAATCCCACCGCTACGCGGGATTGCTCGCGCGTCGGCTCCGCCTGGGTCTGGTCGACCCGGTAGTGGTCGATCGCTTTCGACTGTGGACGATTTCGACCGCCGGAATCCTACTGGGCTTTGGAGTCTTCCTGGTGGGTCGGCTCACGACCGAGAGCGTGGCCACCGCGCCGTGGGTACTCGCGGCGACCTCTGTGGTCAGCCTGATCAGCGCAGCAACCATGTGGCTCGCATTCACTCCGCCCGATTCGTATCTGCGTCGCGTTCGCGCCCGACACGTGGCAGCGAGCGTATAACGCCTCGACCGAGTCCTCCGCCTCGTCCGGGGAGGCAGCAGCCCGCTCGCTGCGCGCGAACGGGCTTGGCTGTCCTTTCAGGTCGTTGCGAAGAACGCTGAAAAATTGTAATAGCTATGGAGACCCGCCCGTTCCCCCCAGGACGTAGGAGGGCATCTCGATGCAGCCTCTCGAAATCCGTAAGTCCATCCTCACGGATCACGCGTTTCTCAGAAGCATGCTGGACGACCTCGATCAGCGGGCGTTACGAGTGCTGGAGGGTCGGGAGGAGGAAATCTCCTCGCTTCGTGACAGGGGAACCTTGTTCCATTCGAGATTCACCGAGCACCTGGCGTTCGAAGATCGCTTCCTGGAACCCGCGCTGCGCGCAGCCGGCCTCGAGGGTATCGAGCATTCGAATCAACTGATCGAGGATCACCGGGAGCAGCGCGAGGTCCTGCGTTACACGCTCTCTGGCCTCCGCGACGAGAGCAGGCCGGCGCAGGTTGTCGCCAAAGAGCTGCGCAGCTTGGTGGAACTCATTCTCGACGACATGGCGCTCGAGGAGATGACGATCATCAGGAGTGCGGTACTCGGTGATCCAGATCTCGTGTCGGGGCCAGGTCATCCCGACGGCCACTCGGTTCGAACGACCCCCCATCGCTGATCTCCGGTTCGCACCGCACCCTCACACCGCTGTGTGATAACTTGCGGTGCGACCACGACAACAGGACGAGCGAGTCCTGTGGTGTGGGCGACGCATCCATGCATGGAGGAGATCGCGTTCTCCGTTGCGTCGGATGATCGGGGGTAGAGTGCTCGAGAGCTCGTTGCGCGGATGGTTTGGCTGTATCGCTGCGCTCGGGTTGACCCTGGGTTGCGCGAGCGCGACCGCGCCCACCCCAGGTGGCAGGGTCGCCGGCGGTTTTCCGAGTGCGGCGACCATCGAGCAGCTGAAGAACGGGCCGCCCCCGGATGCGATCTTCGCTTCCGATCTGCGCGACCTGGGTGATTGGGAACTCGTGGGACCGTTTCCAGAAATGATTTCAGCGGAGCCGTGGACCAGCGGCTCAATTTGGGACGGACTGCTCAGCGATGTCCGCAACGCCGCCGGTACGCCGGTGCTGGCGACGCGATCACTGCATTGCGTGGCTCGCGAGTATGCCCGCATCGCACTCGAACGTTCGGGCAGACCCGACGTCTCGACGCAGCGCTTCATTACTGGCGCGTGCAACGCGTCGGTGGCTTCGGTCACCTACGCCCAGTTCGCCGTCGAGGGCGTGGAGTCGCTCGACGAGGAGCAGTTGTACGAACTCATGCGCGAGCAGGCACTGCCGATGCTGCGAGCGCAGGCGGCCGCCGTCGCGCGGCCGGTCATGGGCGTCGCAGTGGCACGAGACGGTGCCCGCGCGGTCCTGGTGCAGGTCCTCGCGAACCGGGTCGTGGAACTCGAACCGGTCCGAACCGAGGTGGGTCCCGATGGACGCATTGAATTGCGCGGGCGCGTGCTGGGCCCAGCCGCGGCGATATTGGGTCTCGCGACCCACGGGCGCTATCAGGTGCGCGCCTGCGATCCGATCGGTTCGGTCGTTCTACCCGCGTTTCACCTGGCATGCGATCTGGACCCGGATGACGAATGGGCGTCGATCACGGTCGCTGTGCAGCGGCCGAATCGAATGTTGGCAGAGAGTGCGCTGCACGTACTGGCGTGGCAGCATCCTGCGGCGAAACGCTCGTATCGCCGATTTGTGTACTCCGAGCCGCGGGCGGTATCGGATACGGCATCGATCGCGCCGATCCTGTTGGAAGAACTGAATGGCGTGCGATCGCGGGCCGGTCTCGCCGCGTTGACACTGGATTCAGCCCAGACTGCGACAGCAACGGCTGTCGCGCCGGGTTTCTTCGCCGCCGCAATCGGAGGGGCGGACAACGAGCAGACGGACCTGATCGCGCTCGGTGTTCTCGCCGGCTGGGACGTCGACGGGATGATCAAAAAGGGCGAATTCGCGTTCGGCGCCGTTCCTGAAACGAGAGATGTGTCGGTGCTGCTGTCGGCGGTCCTCGAAGAGCCAATGAGTCGCAGTGCGCTGCTGGCGCCCGATAGCAAGAAGATCGCGCTCGGGCCGCTTCTGATCGAATCCGAGGGCGTCCCGGTGTTGGCGATGGTTTTCTGCACCTACGAAATGCTCGAACCGGCTGGCATCGATGCGGAGGCCGAGCAGCTTTTCGACCGGCTGGCTGCCACGCGGGCCGAGCGTGGGCTCGCGGAACCGTACCAGTTGATCGAGGTCTGGAGCGAGACCCGCTCTGCCGCAAACGATGTGGGACGCGGCGAACACGCGCAGGCTGCGCTCGACCAGCTCGCCACGACATCGTCCCAACGGCTGCGCAGCGGCGTGTCAACCTGGTACTTCGAGACTTCCGATCTGGACTCCATCGAATTCCCAGCAGACTCGCTGTCGTCGCAACGCCTGGGGGCAGCGATTGGCGTCGCTCACCGGAAGGGACCCGATGATGCGTGGGGACGCTACGTCGTGATGGGTGTCAACAGGCCGCATTGAACCACAGTGGGCGGTGCGGATGTATATTCCATTCGTCCAATCTCATTCAGGGCGGTATCGCCCATTCGAACGGCTCCGGGTGTTCGCGAGGTATGCGCAATGAAGATCACTGACCTGGTTAACCGCGAAGAGATCGGTCCGTTCACCGAGCGAAACGACTGGAAGGCGGCCGGATACGTCGTGTTCAATTGGGCGTTCATTGCGGCGATCTTCGGCGGGGTCGCGATCTGGACCCATCCGCTCACGATCCTGCTGGGTGTTTGTCTGCTGGGAGGTCGTCAGCTGGCCTTCGCGGCGCTGATGCACGATTGCGGTCACCGGACACTGTTCTCGAGCCGCTCGGCGAACGCCCTCGTCGGCCAATGGCTGTGCGCGTATCCGATCCTCTCTGATCTGCCGCGATATGCATCCGGACACCAGAAGCACCACGCGTTCGCCGGCACCCGAAAAGACCCCGACCTGCCGAACTATCAGGCCTACCCGATTACCAAGCAGAGCTTCCGTCGCAAAGTCATCCGCGACCTCACAGGACAGACGGGCTGGAAGGCGCTGCGCGCCACGTGGCGGCGCGGGCGGAGCGAACTCACGAAGGCACCCTGGAATGGCAATGCCTTGGTCGGTCATGCGATCGTCAACGGTGCGATGTTCGCAGTACTCTTCGCTTCCGGCGAGGGACCGCTATTCCTGATGTGGCCGGCCGCGTACCTGACCACATACATGTTGATCGCCCGCCTGCGGCAGGTCGCCGAACACGGCGCGGTGCCGGACCTTTTCGATCTCGACCCCCGGATGAACACGCGTACTACACTTGTTCGTTGGTGGGAGAAGCTGTTCGTGGCGCCTTATCACCTGAACTATCACCTCGAGCAT